>DASWYT010000188.1:0-6085 GCA_036404835.1 Alphaproteobacteria bacterium
ATTTAAAAAAACAAACGAAGGCGTTGTCATGGCAGGGGCCATGATGATGAGGTGAACGAAGAAAGGGAATTTTCAAATGTTTCAGATCACCAAAAAAGAACTGAATATCGGCGGACGCACCATGTCCTTTGAGACTGGCAAGATCGCCCGTCAGGCTGATGGTGCTGTGTTCGCCCATTACGGCGATACAACTGTTTTGGCAACCGTCGTTGCCGATAAGAAAGCGAAAGAAGGCATCGACTTCTTCCCGCTGACCGTCCATTACCAGGAAAAATACTTTGCCACCGGCCGTATCCCGGGTGGTTTCCACAAACGTGAAGGCCGTTCCACCGAAAAGGAAACGCTGGTTTCCCGTCTGATCGACCGTCCGGTCCGTCCATTGTTCGCGGAAGGTTTCTATCACGAGACACAAGTCATCGTGACCTGCATGAGCCACGATCTGGTGAATGACCCGGATGTCCTGGCGATTAACGCGGCCTCCGCTGCGCTGACCTTGTCCGGCGTGCCGTTCATGGGCCCGATCGGCGCTGCCCGCGTCGGTTACATCGATGGCCAGTTCGTTCTGAACCCGACTTATGATCAAATGAAAACCAGTGATCTGGACCTGATCGTTGCCGGTACCAAAGAAGGCGTGCTGATGGTTGAATCCATGGCGTCCGAACTGGATGAAGACACGATGCTGAAAGCCGTGATGTTTGGCTGGGAAGGTTTCCAGCCAGTTATCGACACGATCATCGCCCTGGCGGAACGTGCTGCAAAAGATCCATGGGATCTGCCTGTCGTCAATCCGAACCTGGCTGCCCTGAACAAAGACATGGAAGCCCTGGTTGGCGCAGAACTGGTGACCGGTTTTGCTGAAAAAGACAAAGGCAAACGCCGCGATCTGTTGTCTGCTGCCGGCGCCAAAGTGAACGAAGCTTTTGCGACGGAAGACAATGCGGCCAAAGGCCTGAACGGCCAGGCGATCAAGTCTGCCTTCAAAGCCCTGGAATCGAAAATCATGCGCGAAGCGGTCCTCAAAGGCCAGCGTATCGATGGTCGTTCCACCACGCAGATCCGTCCGATCCTCGCCGAAGTGGGTATCCTGCCACGCACACACGGTTCCGCTTTGTTCACCCGTGGTGAGACACAAGGTCTGACCGTGGCGACACTGGGCACCAGCCAGGACGAGCAATTGATCGATGCGATCGAAGGCGAATACAAAGAAAACTTCATGCTGCACTATAACTTCCCATCCTATTCGGTTGGTGAGACAGGCCGCATGGGCGCTCCGGGCCGTCGTGAAATCGGTCATGGTAAGCTGGCATGGCGCTCCCTGCGTCCATTGCTGCCGACCAAAGAGCAATTCCCGTACACGCTGCGTCTGGTGACCGAGATCACGGAATCAAACGGTTCGTCTTCCATGGCGACGGTTTGCTCCGGCTCTCTCGCTCTGATGGATGCCGGTGTGCCTCTGGTTCGTCCGGTCGCTGGTATTGCGATGGGTCTGATCAAGGAACCGGATGGCCGTTTCGCCGTTCTGTCTGACATTCTGGGTGATGAAGATCACTTGGGCGATATGGACTTCAAAGTGGCCGGTACCGAAAAAGGTATCACCGCGTTGCAGATGGATCTGAAAATTGCCTCCGTCACCGAAGCCATCATGAAGCAAGCTCTGGCCCAGGCCAAAGACGGCCGTCTGCACATCCTTGGCGAAATGTCCAAGGCCTTGACCGGCGCCCGTGAAGAGCTGAACTCGAACGCCCCGCGTATCAACCAGTTCAAGATCAACCCGGAGAAAATCCGTGAGGTTATCGGGACGGGTGGTAAGGTCATTCGCGAGATTTGCGAAACGACCGGTGCGAAGATCGATATCGAAGATGACGGTACAGTACGTGTTTACGCGGCGGATGAAACCGTTGCCAAAGCCGCCACTGACTGGATCATGGGTATCGCTGCCGAGCCTGAACTGAACCACATCTATGAAGGTACGGTCGTCAAGATCATGGACTTCGGTGCGTTCGTGAACTTCATGGGTTCACGCGATGGTCTGGTTCACATCTCGCAGGTCGTGCCACAGCGCATCGCATCCGTACGCGACTTCCTGAACGAAGGCGACAAGGTCAAGGTGAAAGTCCTCGGCTTCGACGATCGCGGCAAGATCAAGCTGTCGATGAAAGAAGTTGATCAGGAAACAGGCGAAGACCTGTCCCTGCAACAGGACAACAACCCACCGTCCGACGACGTCAACGGCACCAACTAAGCCGTTTTAATACAGATAAAGAAAAGGCCACCCAAGCGGTGGCCTTTTTTGTAACCAAAGAACAGCGTTTAATAAGGTGTATAAACTTCTGCGTTGTTTTTTTTGTCATGCGCAATGACCAGATTGCCGCCCAGATCGATAGTGAAATCGATTTGTTGTTTAAGAGAGTCTGACAGATTGCCTTTCCATTTCAGGAAAATGGCTTGTTCTTCCAGATTATACTGGTCGATTGTTTTCGCAGTGTTACCCTCATGGAACTTGATAACCGTTTGGTGCAACGCCGGTGTAACCTGTTCGACATAAGGCGTGGTTTTCTGGCGCAAAGCCTCTTGTTGTTTGTTATCGCCACACGCGGTCAGCGCCACAGCAGCACCAAACATCAATCCTAATTTCGTTGCGTTTGTCATGGTCAAATCCTCCTTCTTTTGAACAGATATCCTCCTGTAAACTATTGACGTAATACTGTCAAGGAAAAAGGGGCGGAAAGGTTTCTAAACGGTGGGAGTCACTCGTAACGCGGAGCTTTCTGGTAATTGATTTTGTGGCGCTTTCCGGAGTCATCTGTGTAATAAAGATTATTCCAGAAGGCATCGATATGCGATTTGTGTTTCTCCTGAAAAACAGGATCGACAATTCTGTCATGCGCGGCTTGTTCCAGGCTGTCACTGTGATCGGTGAAACAGAAAAATGTTTTCTCGCGTGCATCATAAAGTTCCTGGTGAACTTTCCTGATAATGTTCTCGTCATCAGTCGCGCAGGACGATTTGCGCTGACAAGTCATCGCGGTCAGGGCCATGGCACTGGCCAGATAGAGTGATTTTCTCCACATGCGGACATTCTATATAAAAATGACATAATGCGCAAGGGGGCGTGGCCGGATGGGTAGAGTGGGGGAGAAAAAGGCGGGGGGCGGGAGAATGGGAGGATAAGGCGGGAAGATGAAAGATTTAAAACTATCGTCATCCGGCTACGCCGAGGCTTTTGGCAAGTCCCGGACACAGCATGCGCGGGTTATTACAGAAGATAGTTTTTTCCGTCATCCCGGAAATTGCGCTAGCAATTGTGTGGGCTCTCCCTTTATCGATCTTATCAGAACCAAAGTGAGATTCCAGGCTCAGGACGATGCCATGCCCTGGAATGACGAAGGAAAGTTTAAGCGACCTGCGCGGCGCGCGACAGCATATAGGCGACAAAATCCGGGTCTTCGCCGCTGAGTAATTCCGGCAGCATGGCGCGGAAATCGGCGCGGCGGCACCAGCTATCCATATAATCTTCCCACGAGGCCCACAGACGTCTCGTCTGCTTGTCCATCTTATCTTCGTAGACCAGAATATAGGCACGCTCGAACAGTGAGATCAGGATGTCATAGAGGATATGCTGGCGCTCGATCTGGTCGGCATCGAGCTGGCGGGCCGCGTCAGTGGTCAGGCCCAGATCGGCATTCTCGAGGATCAGTTTCTGGAACTCGGCATATTCTTCGGAGAGGTACTGGAAGATTTCCTCTTCCTCGCCCTGACGCTCGCGGCGTTGTTCAAACAGGAACACCCCAATGGCCAGCGGCAGACCGAACACGGTCACCACATAACTCCACATTTCCCAGGTTTCGAGGTCGAAGAGGAAGAAAGACATTACCAGTACCGAACGGGCCCGGTATCCACATGCACAAAATGGGCCCATGGGTAATAGCCGACACCGCCGGCGCCGAAGATTTTGGCGACGTCGCGCAGGGCGTTGGTCGGGATGCCGGGGATACGGATATCAATCGCCTGGCCCTTGCAGTGGAAGGAATCCTTGGCACGGGTGACGTGCTGGCGGACCAGCATATTGTTGGTGGCGCGGGTGCGATAGGCGGAGATCACATGGAGCTGGCGCATATCGAAGACTTTTTGCATGTCATGGGCCAGTGTCATCAAATTCGGGTCCATCTGATACGGGACATTCTGATGGAAGTCGCGCATGAACACGTTCAGCTGTTTCAGCGCATCCGGGTTATAGGACCCGTTGGCAAAGAAAACCACATGGGCTTTCTCTTTGGTGTTCGGATTATACAGATGCAGGTCGCGCACTTCGCCGCCCTGGGACACGACAGAGGCGGGCAGGGTCGGCAGGCCATTGGGCATCAGCACGCCGCCGGTGGTCGCATTGGCTTTTTTCACGGCACCGATGATCGACGCGCCTAAGGACGCGGTGACCAGGCCATTGATAAACTGACGGCGCGAATGTGGTGCGGATAAAATCTCGTTCATGTGTCAATATTTTTAAGAGAGCATATTTTTTTGACAAGCCCAACCCTAGGGGATCAGGCATAAGTTTTATATGTGATTTCTATTTAACAGTTCATGAACACCCTGGATTGAGAAATTAATCTTTAAACCGCGTATATCCGGGGCTTTTGCTGATGACGTTAACTTTTTGGTCTTTGATTTACTTAATTGTCATGCTATAAGCATAATCACAAAATTCCCTGCAGGAGAACAGCAAAATGAACACTCGTCTGACACCAGAACAAATCAATATAAAAATGATCAAGGATCGTGATGCCGCGATTGCCAAGGCAACGGACTTTTCCGATATTACCGACCAGCAGGAAGGCATCCGCGACCTTTATCTGGCTGCAAGTGCATATGCAAATTATATTCTGGAGAAAGACCCTCCTCTGGAGTGGCTAAAGCCAGTTCAGGATACGGTGATTAAATTGATTCAATCAGACAACGTATCTGTCGTACAGTATGTTTTATATGACTTGCCGAACGTTGTTAATTACAGGCCGGTTTTGCGTATCATACCGGATACCGACAAAGTGACTTATCTGTCCGCTTATCGGGACGCTGTCATTGATGTGGCCTTAAAGACTGACAAATCGACCACAGAAAAAAGTACCATCAAGAACCTGGACGATCTGGTTTTGAATTCCAGCATATTGAGCCTGTTGCCCGAGGAAGAGCGTCTGGCTTATGTGACACCGGCTCTCAAGGTTTATACAAAGGTGGCCGTCAGCAGAGCGAAACTGGCAACCGATATGTCGGAGCCGGTGAGGCTGATTGCCTCCGCGCTCAATAACAAAGATGTACGTGGTTTGTTATCTGATCAGGAAGAGTTGGATTACGTCAATGCCGGGATGAAGACTGTTCTGGAGACACGCGATGCAGTACCGGAAGATCAAAAGGCTAACTGGGATGTGATTGTCGATAATCTGTTAGCGAGCCGACGGATTACCGGTTATGTGTCGCAAGAGACACTGGAACAAGCTGGTCATTCTCTCACATTTGGTGATGTGTCCGGCGACCAGTTGTCGAAGAGATTGCGCGTTGCAGAATTGTTCCTGGACAACCATGCAGAGACCATTCCTGCGGTTATAGCCGAATTGGATATGAAAGCTGGCCAGCTGGAAACACAGTTTGAAGAGCTGAAAGCAGCCTTCAAGACCAGCACGATTACCGATAAAGGCGCAACGCAGCAGCTCAAGGCTGTGCAAGCTGATTACGCAGAAGTCAGTTATTACCGCCAAGCCTATATGATATCTGGACCGGAATCCCCGTGATGGTGTTGTTCGCCTAGCGCAACGTAAAGATCATACACTCATTCAATTTGGCGCAGGCCTGGTTGGCGGCCTGGGCGTTGAGGCCGAGGATGCGCACGCGATAGACCGTGCCGTTCGCTGTCTGCGCCGGGACGATGGCGCCGCGGGCGGAGGATGGCAGACCACCCAGTTGCGTCTGGGTGCGTGTCAGAGCCTCCTGAGCGGTGCGTGGGTCGGTATAGGCACCCACCTGGATACCCCAACCACTATTTGCTTCAGACGATGGCTGGTAACTGGCCGGACCGGTCGGTGACAAGACGCCG
>DASWYT010000189.1:0-3561 GCA_036404835.1 Alphaproteobacteria bacterium
GTTACGCTCAGCGCCGCATATTATCTGGCCCTTATCATTCGTGATGCCGCATAATGCCGGTTTGCGTCCGGCCTGGATGATCTGGCTTGGCTTATTTATCTATGATCATTTGGGTGGCCGCAAAATCCTGCCGCCATCATACCGCGTTGATTTGCAGGTTTCGCGCCTGGGCAAGCCGCTGAAATCTTTCCTCAAGAAAGCCTTCGTCTATAGCGATTGCTGGGTAGAGGATTCACGCCTGGTTGTTCTGACAGCCATGCATGCTGAGAAATACGGCGCCAAGATCCATAATTACACATCCTTTGTCAGCGCCACGGAAGAGGGCGATCACTGGCTGGTAACGTTGCAGCCGCAACAAGGTGAAACCTATACGATCAAGGCGAAGACAATCGTCAATGCCGCCGGTCCGGGTCTGCAACGCGTAGCGCAATTGATCGCAGGCGATGCCGGTAACATTACGCCCTTACGCCTGGTCAAAGGCAGCCATATCGTCGTGCCGAAACTGTATGAAGGCGAGCAGGCCTATATCCTGCAAAATGAAGATCGCCGCATGATTTTCGCGATACCGTTTGAACAGGACTACACATTGATCGGCACGACCGACCGTCATGTCGATGAACAGGAACAAAATCCGCAAATTTCCGACGACGAAATCGATTACCTGCTGGAAGCGGTGAATATTTATTTCGCCAAGCCGGTGTTACGGACCGATATCGTTTATACCTATAGCGGTATCCGCCCGTTATTCGATGATGGTTCAGACAATAATTCCCGCGTGACGCGCGATTACCACCTGACCATGAGCGACACGCCGAAAAACAAACCGCATGTCTTAAGCGTCTATGGTGGCAAGATCACCACCTTCCGCCGCCTGGCGGAAGAGGCCGTGGATAAGATTTTCAAGATTCATGGCAAATACAAACCGGGCTGGACGGAATTATCGGTGTTACCGGGCGGCAATATCCACAGACATGATATGAAACGTTTTATGAAGCGTGCAGAAATCCGTTACCCGTTCCTGCCGAAAGAATTGATCGAACGTCTCAGCTTTACCTATGGCACGCGCCTGCACAATATCGTCAAAGGCTGTACCAGCATGGCCGATCTGGGACAGGATTTCGGCGGTGTCGATATGGGTACTTTGACGGCCCGCGAAATCGATTATCTGTGCGAAAATGAATGGGCGCATACAGCCGATGATATCTTATTCCGCCGCACGCGTCTGGGCATGATCAAAGGCCTGATCGATAAACAGGCCCTTGAGGACTATCTTAGCAAACGCGAGCGTGTTAATTAGTCGCTTGGCACATTCAGAAGAATGATTTTTTCGTTGCGCTTCTTATTGTTGGTTTCGTATGTCATTTCGACATTCTGCAATTGTTCAGGCGTGATATCTGTGCCATTTTCTGCCAATGCAGTTAAAATTGGCATGATTTTGTAATGGCCATACGGATTATACGTTGCAATGGTTACCATTTTCTGGATCGCATTGGTGCGCGTCTCTACGTCTAATAGACCTTGGTTGAGATGCCAGCCAGCGACGATATTATCAACGACCTTATCATTTTTCTCGATACGCTTGGCGAGGCCAATCTTGATACCAATGAAGGTATTATCTCCAATGGTAGTGATATTAAGTACGTCCTGCGCGCACAGCGAATCCCGCGCACATGCGGCCAGATTGTCGTTAAATTCCTGAAGAGGGGTTTTGGGCTGTTCCATGCCGAACATTACAATAACAATAGTGATAATGCAACGAGAAAACGGCGCGGGTAATATTTTTGAAAATCAATTATCTAACTGTGTTTTTAGATTATTCCTGCAACCACTGGTTATTAAATATGGATCAAATCTTTAATGGATTCGAACAAAGCCTGATGGCCCTGGTGATTAGGGTGCAGACCGTCTTTATAAAGACAGTTCTCGGTCCATTTGTTTTCATCCATAGAGACTTCAATGAATTTAATCTGTAAGTCGGTGCAGATCTTGCGCTGGATGTTATTGAACAGAGTCAGGCGTTCATTGGTAAAATAAGTGGAATACCCCGTTATAAGATTTTGCTTCGGTGCTGTTTTGCTTTCATCACAGGGGCGATAACCCAGGACAAAGATTTCATCGACAGATGCTTTGATATCTTTCAGCAAGTCCGACATGAGATCGGTGAATTCATCCGGTGTCGAAACGAATTGGTCCGGCGCATTGACCGCCTTGGCATTGTTCGATCCGATATGGACGATGGCAATCCGTTTGCGCCCATCCTTACCATAGTATTCAAGTTGGTCGGGGAAGGTCGCGGCAACGAAATCGGCTGTCGCGCCCGGCTTGGCAAAATTGTAAACTTCGCAGACCTCACCAGGTCCGTTTTCGCTATACATGATCTGATGCAGATGGGTTTTGAGCATGTCGCCCAGACCACCATGTGGTCCGCCAACGCCATAGGCCGTGCTTGATCCGAAAATGAGAATTTGTATCATAGGCCCTGCTTATAATAGGATGGCCTGCCATCCGAAGCTCGCAGAGCGTAGGATGGTGGCCCGAGCCGGATTCGAACCAGCGACACAGCGATTTTCAGTCGCTTGCTCTACCAACTGAGCTATCAGGCCGTGCGGATGTTTATAGGGGATAGGGACAGCTTTGTCCAGCTTGAAAAGATTAAATATTAATGTTGACATAATCTTTTCCAGCGTTATAAATCTATTTCCTTAATAATAATGTCTTTTTTTAAATGAAGACGCAGAGGATTCTTGAAATGATACAAAAAAGCATACTGGATATTCGGAAGATTCGAGACATTCTCAAAGATTACTTTCCTGTTGAAAAAAAATCATCACAAGACGTTCTCTCCAAGCAGAAGGCGAAAGAGAATCTCAAAATCTTACGCGAGGTCATGGATACGCCAGGGGATATAGCTGTTGAGACGTTATTGCGACAGATGATTGATAATATTCCATCCCAGGAAAAAGATGCGGAGTTAAAACAGAAACGTCGTTTGCAGGTTGCACTTATTTTATCATCTCGTTACACAAGCGAACTTATCAGTTGGGCACATGACAAGGCTGTTTATCCGCTATCCTCTGAAAAGGGAAAATTCCTGTCAGAGCTGGTGACGGCAACATTGGCCAAGAATTCCAAAGAGATCAAAAAACATTTGGGAATGGCAATAGATATAACGCAGGGAGATCATTTTATTAGTGACAAACTTCGACCGGAAACTTTGAAACTGATCAAGACTGTTACCAATATCAGACCAAAATCCTCTTTGTTGTATGACAAAGAGATAAAGCATCCTCTTGCTTATGTGCCTCTCAAATCAGAAATTTATGCATCCGTTTTAAAGAAAAAACCACATATGCTGACCACTGAGGAAAAACTGGATGTGGCAAGAAGCTATACGGTTAAAACCAAAGTCCATATCAACGGTAAAGACATGTTTCGTAAGCAGCAGGATATGGGTGTCCTGAAAGCTCTGCAAAGCAGTCCGGCGGAAGAAAGACTCAAAATCATATCCCTGATGAAAACGACCGAGCCGACGGCACAGGATAATATGATCAAAGCATCTGT
>DASWYT010000190.1:0-1710 GCA_036404835.1 Alphaproteobacteria bacterium
CATGTTCATAGTTCTGGTCGTTCGGCAGGCCGGCAAATGCTATCATAATTTTCAAGATATTCAGCAAAGGCCTGTGCGTTTTCAACATGACGCGGCATGCGCAGGGGTAGTATCTTTGTGCGATCGATTTAAACAAATAGAATAAAAAACATCAGGCTGCTTTTTTGCTCAGCAGGCGTGATAATTTGTCTTTCAGATCGGCCGGATCGAACGGCTTGGTAATGTAATCATCCATCCCCGCCGACAGGCAACGTTCCTTGTCACCGGCCAATGCATGGGCCGTCATGCCGATAATCGGCAGAGCTATTCTGTTTTGTTGTTTTTCCATCTCGCGGATCAGGCGGGTGGCTTCCAGCCCGTTCATGCCATGCATCTGCACATCCATCAACACGGCGGCATATTGGATGTTGCGGATTTTATCGATGGCTTCGATGCCGTTCTTGGCCACATCATGGCTGTAACCGAATTCATCCAGGAAAACGCTGGCGACGAGAACATTCGGCGCATAATCTTCGACAATAAGAACGGATTGTTTGTAACTGGACATGCTTTTCTCAACAATGGAAGATAATGATCCGTGCGGGGTCGGTTTTTCTTTTTTAGTGCTGATGGGTGTTTCAAGCAAGAGGGTTACGGTAAAAGTAGAGCCTTTGCCGATTTCGCTGTCGGCGGTCAATGTGCCGCCCATCACTTCGACCAATGTTTTGGTAATCGCCAGGCCTAAACCGGTGCCGCCATATTTGCGGTTGATCGAAGAATCCGCCTGGACGAATTTTTGGAAAATGGTTTCCAGGTTTTTCTGGGCTATACCGATGCCTGTATCGGTGATGCTGATGGTGACCGCATGTTTGTCCGGCTTCGCAGTCTTGGCGGAGCTGATGCTGATATGCACGCCACCCTGGTCGGTGAATTTAATGGCATTGCTGCAAAGATTCAGGATGATCTGGCGTATGCGGGTCGGGTCACCGATAAATTCATGGACCGCAAGCTTGCTGTCATCACCGGTAAAATTAAGGTTTTTCTCGCGCACCCTGACGCTCATCATGCTGGCGATTTCCTGCATGATCTGGGATAAGTTGAATGGAATATGTTCCAGTTCCACTGTGCGTGCTTCTATCTTGGCAATGTCAAGCAAATCATTGATCAAAGAGAGCAGGGAGTCCGCGCTCATCTGCAATGTCTTGATATATTCACGCTGTTTGGCCGTCAGCGGGTCGCTCATCGCCAGGATATTGGCCAGGCCGATCACGGCATTCATCGGCGTGCGGATTTCATGGCTCATATTCGCCAGGAATTCCGTCTTGGCAATATTGGCGTCCTCGGCGGCTTCGGTAATTTGTTTCTGTTCTTCGATATCGGTATTCGTACCGAGCCACTTGATGATGTTACCCTGTTCATCTTTCAGCGGCAGGGCACGGGTCAGGTACCAGCGATATTCTCCTGTCTGATGATGTTTCAGCCGTTGCTGCACCTCGTATAATTCGCCGGTGGCCATGGAATGCCGCCAGGTTTCCCAGGCATGTTGTAAATCATCCGGATGGACGGCTGTCTGCCAACGTGTCAATTCATTATCAACCGCCTGCATGGCACCAATATAATTGCGGGCCTGTTGATTCAGGTAATCCAGCGAACCATCGGGGCGGGCTGTCCAAACTTGTTGCGGGATGGTGTCCGTCAGCTGTTGCAGTTCCTGGCGGCTGTCACGCAGGC
>DASWYT010000191.1:0-8812 GCA_036404835.1 Alphaproteobacteria bacterium
CGGTGTGGCGGAGGCCAGGACGCCATCTTCCATATCCATGCTGAGCGGCTTGCCGTCGCTTTGCGTGATCACGGCACCGACACCGCGCAGCATCGGCACAAACGCCGCCACATCATAGACGCTCTGGTGATTGGCAAAGGACAGGTCGATCAGGCCGCTGGCGATACCGGCGAAATTCAGACAGTCGCCGCCATAACCGATCACATGTTTTTGCGTCAGCAATGCATCGAAACATTGTTGCAGGGCCGGTTTGAAACGCAATGGATTGGTGATGCCGACACGCAAACTGCCCCGGACATCCAGGCTGCGTTGCGGCAATTCATTGTCATTGTAAGTCGTCGGATAACCCAGCGCACCGACCCAGCGCTCATCGGTGATTGGCTGGTCACACAGACCGAGAATAAAACCATGTTGCACATGATAGAGCGCGATCAAACAACCGAAACTGGTGCGTCCCAACGTAAAGGCTTTGGTGCCGTCAATCGGATCGAAAATCCATTGATACTCCGCATCCGGTTGATGCACGCCGAATTCCTCACCCAGAATACCGTCCTGCGGACGTTTCTCCATGATGATCCGGCGCCATTCCTGTTCGATCGTGCGATCCGCCAGCGTGACGGGTGTGGCATCGCTCTTGATTTCTAAACCTAAATTCTGGCGGAAATAAGTGCGCGCAATCGGACGCGCCGCATCGGCTAATTCATGTGCTAAGGAAATGAGATCAGCAGGACATTGCCGCATACAGATTATTCTTTGGCTGGGGCTGTTTTATCAGCCGGAGCGCTATCTTCTTTTGGAGCACCCGCCGCGTCGTCTGCAGCAGCAGCCCCCTCAGCCGGTGCTTCTTCTTTTTTCGGCTGGGCAGCGTCATAAACAGCCTGTTCCGTTTTCACGTCGCCATCGCTTGGCAGAGCAACCGGAGAATCAGACAGAGTGCGCAAATAAGCGATCAGGGCTGCACGGTCTTCCGGCTTTTTCAAACCGAGATAATTCATCTTGGTGCCTGGAACGGTCGCAGCAGGTTTCCACAGGAAATGATTCAGATCGACATAGGTCCATTTCTCGCCTTTGCCGTGCAACGCTTTCAGTGCATCGGAATAAGCGAAACCGTCACGGTGCGCTTTCGGACCCATCACCAGGTTCCACTGGTTCGGACCGACGCGATCCGCGCCGCCTTTATCGAATGTGTGACAGGCCGTACAGGCTTTGGACAATTGCTCGCCGCGTTTGATATCGGCACCGGCAATCAGACCTAAAATCGGTTCCGGACCAACGGGACCGGCAGGGCCACCGGCGGCAGCGCTTTCCAGCGCGGAGGTATCAATATCGAGAACGGATTTTTCCGGTGTGTGTGTCGTCGTCAGTTTCTGCGCGACAAAGCCGGCAAACATGGCGATAATGCCAGCGGTTAGGAAGGCGGCGAAGATTTTATTCCACTCGAGATTTGGTTCTTTCATAACACACACAATCAGTCAGTATTAAAGCTTGGACAAACTATAGCTTAGAAGTCTATAAATAAAAGCCACCCTCTTAAATGATTATTACTGTCATGCCGCAAAAAACGACCCCGACTCTTTCTTTCCAGGGCGCCCTGGGCGCTTACTCCCATCTGGCTTGCGATAATTTCAAGCCGGGCTGCCAGGTCCTGCCCTGTGTGGATTTTGCCAGTGCTATCCGTGCGGTCCATGAAGGCCAGGCCGACCTGGCCTGTCTGCCGGTCGATAATTCCATTGCCGGCCGGGTCGCGGACATGCACCATTTGCTGCCTGACAGCCAGCTCCAGATCGTCGCCGAGACTTTTATCCCGATTGAACATTGCGTCATGAGCGTCAAAGGCGCGACTCTCAAGGGAATCCAGCATGTTCATAGCCATGTCCATGCCCTGCCCCAGTGCCGTCAATATATTAAGAAGCAGGGCTGGCAGGCCCATGTGGCATCCGACACCGCCGCCGCCGCCGAAATGGTCGCCGAAAAAGGCGACCCGACCCAGGCCGCCATCGCGTCGAGAATCGCCGCCGGGATATACGGGCTGGACATCCTGGCTGAGAATGTCGCCGATGCCGCCCATAACACGACCCGTTTCGTGCTGATGGCCCCGATGGCCAATAAATGTCCGTTGCCGGATATAAACACGCCGTGCCTGACCAGCTTCGTGTTCCAGGTCCGCTCGATCCCGGCCGCGCTGTATAAAGCGCTTGGTGGCTTTGCAACCAATGGGTTAAATCTGGTGAAGATTGAGTCTTATATGATTGACGGCGATTTCGCCGCTGCCCGCTTCTATGCCGAGGTCGAAGGTCACCCCCTGTCCAAATCCATGCAACTGGCCCTGGAGGAACTCGGCTTCTATGCCGATGCCGTCCATTTGCTGGGAACGTACGCCCAGCATGCGTTTAGACAGGCTTGATATCAGGCAATAATTTTAATGGCCCAGGCCCAGGCTCAGCCTCTGGCGCATCTGTAATGTCCGTAAAGTTAATATGGATCTCAGGGATCCAATCCTCAACAGATATAACTTGTCCTTGCGCATTATAGTATTTGAAATCCACATTATCGTCTGTGACGACACAACCACCATCCAGAACAAAGCTCTGGAAAAATCGTCCATCTGACTCAACGAAATGCCGAAAACTTTGATTTCCGTCCAATCCATGTGGATAAATGTCAAGAGAGCTATGCGTAATGTCATCTTCATAACTTCCACCAACGCAGATAAAGGCATCACTTGTCAGCGTATATTCATGATCGAAACCATAACGGCTTGATTTTGTCTGATATTCCAGGCACAGGGCCGGATTTATATCGTTGCTGATCATGTTATCCTTGCCAAAAACGGCATGCATAACTTTATCGCCATCAAAATTGACAATCTCGATCTGTATTCCTTCTTCAGGAACAAAGCATGTCATGACATGACCGACATTCGGTAATGCAAATTCCGATACCAGACGGCCTCGAATGGTAAAATCGTTACTGCCAGATTGTGCGTCGTCCGCCATAATCGCCCCCCCCTTGACTAACAAATATGGTTTTAATAAAGATATAAATTATGTCAATATATAAATAACTTCAATTGATGAATAAGCTTAAGCCAGGCTAAAAATGGCCAAAATGCCACCCTTTTGGGCGTCCTGTTAAATTTCCCTTGACTTTTCCTAACAAAGCCTTGATAATGAGGGCTGACCTTAAAAAATTAAGTGTTTGAAAAATAAACATCTCGTTATACGGACTAGAGAATCATGACGACTGCAATCATTCGCACCGGCGGCAAGCAATATGCTGTTACAGCTGGCCAAAAACTGACCGTCGAGCGCCTGAAAGGCGATATCGGCAGTGTCATCAAACTGGACACTCTGATGTCCGGCGACAAAATCGGCGCTCCTTTGCTGGATGTTGCTGTTGAAGCCAAGCTGGTCGAGCAGACACGTGCCGACAAAGTGATCATCTTCAAGAAAAAACGTCGTCAGAATTATCGTCGTAAAAACGGACACCGCCAGGAACAGTCCGTGATCGAAATCACCAAAATCGCTTAATCAGCGTATCATATTCTAAGGGAGCACTCTCATGGCACAGAAAAAAGGCGTTGGTAGCACCAAAAACGGTCGCGATTCCGCTGGTCGCCGTCTTGGCGTTAAAAAATATGGCGGCGAGATCGTTCTTGCCGGTAACATCATCATCCGTCAGCGTGGCACGAAATTCTATCCAGGCGTAAACGTTGGTCTGGGTAAAGATCACACGATCTTCTCCACCGCCAACGGTAAAGTTGCTTTCAAGAAAGGTCACCTGGGTCGCATGTTCGTATCCGTGATCGCGAATGATCAGCACATGGCGCAAGCTGCTGAATAATCCAGCTGCTCAATAATTTAAATCAGGGGCGGAAACGCCCCTTTTTTATGCCCCCATTTTTCAAGACACCATAACAATGAAATTTCTCGACGAAGCCAAAGTATATGTTGAAAGCGGCCATGGCGGACCTGGCTGCATCAGCTTTCGACGTGAAAAATATATTGAATATGGCGGTCCCGACGGCGGCAATGGCGGCCGCGGCGGTCATGTGATTATCCGTGCTGTCAAGAATCTCAGCACCCTGATCGATTTCCGCTACACCCAGCATTTCCGCGCGCAAAACGGCCTGCACGGCATGGGCCGCAACCGCACCGGCGCTGATGGCAAAGATGTCGTCATGGTCGTTCCGGTCGGCACACAGATTTTTGCCGAGGATAAAGAGACCCTGCTCGCCGATATGACGGATGAGAATCAGGAAATCATGTTGTTGCGCGGCGGTGATGGCGGCAAAGGCAACATGCATTACAAATCCTCCACCAACCAGTCGCCGCGTAAAAGCACGCCTGGTTTCCCGGGCGAGGAAATGGGATTGTGGCTGCGCCTGAAATTACTGGCCGATGCCGGGATTATCGGCCTGCCGAATGCCGGTAAATCAACCTTCCTCTCCGCCTGCAGCGCCGCAAGACCGAAGATCGCCGATTATCCATTCACCACATTGCACCCGCAACTGGGTGTCGTGCGGATTGATGACGGTCATAGTTTCGTACTGGCGGATATTCCGGGCATTATCGAAGGCGCGCATGAAGGCCACGGCCTGGGCACACGTTTTCTTGGTCATGTCGAGCGCACGGCTATCGTGCTGCACCTGATCGATGCGACACAGGATGATGTCGTCGGCGCGTATGAAACGATCCGTCAGGAATTGCATCTCTATGGCAACGGGCTGGATGACAAACCGGAAATTATCGGCCTGAACAAAGCCGACGCCGTTGATGACGATGAGCTGAACGAAAAACGCGAGGCTCTGATCAAAGCCACCGGCAAAGAAGTTTTCACCCTGTCCGCCGCCGCGCAACAGAATGTCCAGCCGATCTTAAACCTGCTGTACCATACCATCCTGCAGCATCGCGCCGCCGAAAATAACGGCCTGACCGGTGAAGAATCAATCCCTTATGATCCGCTCGCCTAAATCATGGCGCAGGATTTAAAATCACTGTTACAGGATCAGGTTTTTGCCAAAGGTTTTGTGTCTGCAACGTTCAGCGGACGCCTCAAAAAGGCCGCCGCACAGGAATGGGAAAAGATCATTGTTAAACCCGTCCTGTTGAAAAATGTTTTGCATCTGCAATTCAACTATTTCGACAAAGTCAAAAGCTTTACCAAGAATCATACCGGTCCCGCCGCGACGACGGAGTTAAAGAAACTCTGCGACCTGCCCTTCACCAATATTTACCTGCGCCACGAAGATGCCGGGACGCAAATCCAGATCCTGCAAAAAGGCAAATTCCTGGTCAAGAAACATGCCGTTGAAATGAAAAAAGCGGAACTGGATCACGATAAAACCAAGAACCGCCTGATCAAGCACAGCGATGATAATGCTTATTTGAAAATTCTCGGTTTTACCGATGGGAATGGCAATATCAAACCGTCCATGCAGGCGAAGTTCAAACAGATCAATGAATTCGTCAAATTGCTGGATAATGTGCAGGATTGGGCGGCCTGGGATAAGCCGGTGCATCTGGTCGATTGCGGCTCCGGCAATGCGTATCTGACCTTTGCGGCGTTTCATTATTTCCAGGATGTGCTGAAAAAAGAAACCCACATGACCGGGATCGATATTAATCCGGTGCTGATTGAAAACAGCAATGCACGTGCGCGTGATCTCAACTGGCAGAATATTCATTTCGAGATCAGCAACATCAGCAGTTTTGTCCCCGCCACACCGCCAACCATCGTCCTGGCGTTGCATGCGTGTGATACCGCCACCGATGAAGCATTGATGAAAGCGATTCAGTGGGATGCGGAATTTATTTTATCCGTCCCGTGCTGTCATCACAATTTGCAGGAACAATTGAGACAGGCGGATGTTGACACAACTTTCAAAGCCGTGTTCCGCCATGGCATTTTGCGTGAACGCATGGGCGATATATTGACGGATTCCCTGCGTGCCGCCCTGCTTGAAATTATGGGCTACAAGACCGACGTGATCCAGTTCGTCACCACCGAACACACCGCCCGCAATCTGATGATCCGCGCCCGTAAAGTTTCTGCCAAACCACTGGAGAATGCTGTCCGCACATACCAGAGTTTGAAAGACTATTGGGGCATTACCCCGAAACTGGAAGAATATCTGCTGATCGCCACCGATCTGGCATCACGTCTTTCATAAACTTCGCTTTAACTGCTTTGCGCTATAACGGAAAAAGACGTGCATGATTCTCGTCTCTTTTCCCGACATGTGAATCGTCTCTTAACAGGCACTCACCATATTCACCTTGTTCGTATCCGCATCACCGCAGCTGATGATTTTTTATTCCATTTTTATGTGGATAACCCTCACTTTATTTACATTATGTAATCATATATTAAGGGTTTGGGTGCATACTAAAATGTAGCCACCCAGATTGGGAGGCAGTTTTCCCTGCTGACACCTTCGGAGAAACCTCCAATGATGGCCTTTTTAAAACGATTTTTTGCTGATACGCGCGGCGCGAGCGCCGTCGAATATGGCCTGATCGCTGCGTCCGTGGGCGTGGCTCTGATCGTTGCCGTATCGACCTTTAACGAGCGACCGCAAAGCCTGTCGTACCAGACCGTCGCCGAAGTGGGCACGCACTAACCCTCTTCTGTCACGACCGTCCTGACCATTTTTCCGCGTTCACATGAATGCATCCCGTTTTATTTGTTTTCTCCCAGAGAGCCCCGCCTAGTGCGGGGTTTTTTCTTGCGCAACAGGACCCCATGCTTTAGGCTGGAAAACCTGTTCAAACCCTTTTTTACAAGGAAAAATCTGATGTCTGCCAACGCTGCTCTCCAACTCATTACGGTCACTCTACCGGATGGAGCTTTGAAGCAGACCACCACCGGCAGCACAGGTTACGATGTCGCCAAAAGCATTGGTGAAGGTCTGGCCAAGGCCGCCCTCGCCGTCAAGATCGACGGCCAGTTGAAAGATTTATCCACACCGTTGCATGACGGTGCCAAACTGGAAATCGTCACACGCAAATCCGAAGAAGCACTGGAACTGATCCGTCACGATACCGCGCACGTATTGGCCGAAGCCGTGCAAGCCCTGTTCCCGGGCACACAAGTCACGATCGGCCCGTCCATCGAAGATGGTTTCTATTACGATTTCGCCCGCGCCGAACCCTTCATCACCGATGACCTCGGCAAGATCGAAGCGAAGATGCGTGAGATCATCGCCAAGGGCCAGCCTTTCGTCCGCCAAGAAATTGCCCGCGACAAAGCCATCGCCCTGTTCAAAGCCAAAGGCGAGGAATTCAAGGTCGAATTGATCCAGGATCTGGGCGAAGACCAGGTCATCTCGCTTTATTCCCAGGGCGAGTGGCTTGATCTGTGCCGTGGCCCGCATATGCGCACCACAAACGATGTCGGCAATGCGTTCAAACTGACCAAAGTGGCCGGTGCCTATTGGCGCGGCGACAGCAACCGCCCGATGCTGCAACGTATCTACGGCACCGCCTGGCGCGACCAGAAAGAACTGGATGCCTATCTGACACGCATTGAAGAAGCCGAAAAACGCGACCACCGCAAACTGGGCAAGCAACTGGAATTGTTCCATATGCAGGAAGAAGCCGCGGGTATGGTGTTCTGGCATCCGAAAGGTTTCAGCATCTTCAAGACGCTGGAGAATTATATCCGCGCCAAGATCCAGAAAGCCGATTACGTTGAGGTTAAAACACCGGAAGTGTTCGACCGCATCTATTGGGAACAAAGCGGTCACTGGGAAAACTACAAGGACAAGATGTTTGTCGTGCAGGATGCCGGTGACGAAGAAAATATCAAAACGATGGGCCTGAAGCCGATGAACTGCCCGGGTCACGTGCAGATCTTCAAGCAAGGCATCAAATCCTATCGTGACCTGCCATTGCGTATGGCGGAATTCGGTTGCTGTCACCGCAATGAATCGTCCGGTTCCATGCACGGCCTGATGCGTGTACGCCAGATGACCCAGGATGATGCACATATTTTCTGCACCGAAGATCAGATCGTGCCGGAAACAGCATCCTTCTGTAAGCTGGTGCTGGAAGTTTATAAGGACCTTGGTTTCAACGATGTGCGTATCGTGATTGCGACACGTCCTGACAAACGCGCGGGTACAGACGAAATCTGGGACAAGGCCGAGAACGGTCTGAAAGATGCCGTCACCAAAGCCGGTCTGGATTACCAGATTGATCCGGGTGAAGGCGCCTTCTATGGTCCGAAACTGGAATTCCATTTAACCGACGCTATCGGCCGTTCCTGGCAGTGCGGTACGCTGCAACTCGATTTCGTTCTGCCGGAACGTCTTGATGCGCATTACACCGCCGAAGACGGTTCCCGTCAGCGCCCTGTCATGTTGCACCGCGCGACATTGGGCAGTATGGAACGCTTTATCGGTATCCTGATCGAAAGCTATGCCGGCGCGTTCCCGACCTGGATTGCACCTGTTCAGGCGGTGGTGATGACCATTACCAACGAATTCGACGAACAGGGCAAAATCTTTGCACAGCAATTGAAAGATGCAGGTATCCGCGTGGTCAATGATGCGCGTGCCGAGAAGATCAATTACAAGATCCGCGAACATTCCATGCAGAAAGTGCCGTATATCCTGGTGCTGGGTGCCAAGGAAATTGCGGATGGCAATGTCTCCGTCCGTCGCTTCGGCAGCGAAGAGACCACGGTGATGAGCCAGATGGATCTGATGGAAACATTATGCCGTGACGCGGCGATGCCGACCTAAAGAGTGGAATGAACAATCTGAACGCACTCATACCACGGGAAACACAAGACCCGGTCTATCTTGATG
>DASWYT010000192.1:0-2414 GCA_036404835.1 Alphaproteobacteria bacterium
TGCCCAGTCCCAGATGCCCCAGCGTGACGGCAAAGACGGAAGCGGGTTGCGGGAACAGATTTTTGAAACGTCCTTGTGCGCGTTCCCACCAGTAAGCCAGACTGCTGGCGATGATCCATACTCCTAGGCCAAAACAGAACATCGACCAGAGCGATAATTCATTCTTCCACCAGAGAATGGCAACAATGATACAGGCGGTCAGCAAGGAGAAATTCTCAATGCGCTTCCACAAGGCTTTCAGATTATACTGGCCCCAGGCGACATACGGCCCCATCGCCATCAGCACAAGCATCGGCAACATCAGCGGTACAAAGGTCAGGGTAAAATAGGGCGGACCGACCGAAATCAGCGTGCCGGTCAGGCTGTCAAGAAGAAGCGGATAAAGCGTGCCGATCAGCACCGTGACCATGCCGCTGACCAGCAATAAATTATTGACGATCAATGCACCTTCACGGCTGAAGAAATTCAATTGTATATCGGGATCGGTCTGCGGTTTTTTGAATGCATAGAGTAAAAGGCTGCTGCCGAGCGTGAGGACCAGAATGCCCAGGATAAACAAACCGCGCGCCGGGTCGGAGGCAAAGGAATGGACGCTGGTGATGACGCCTGAACGAACCAGGAATGTTCCCAGCAATGACAAAGCAAAACAGAGCAGGGCGAGTAACACGGTCCAGTTGGGCAGATGCCCGCGCTTATCCAGGACGATAATCGAATGCATCAACGCCGTGCCGGTCAGCCATGGCAGAAGCGCTGCATTTTCCACCGGGTCCCAGAACCACCAGCCACCCCAGCCTAATTCGTAATAAGCCCACCAGCTGCCCAGAGCCAGACCGGCGGTCAGGGCAATCCAGGCGACCATCGCCCAGGGACGCACGATCTTTGCCCAATTTTGATCGATCCTGTTTTTCAGCAGACCGGCAATCGCCAAGGCAAAAACCAGACTATATCCGACATAGCCCGTATAAAGCAGCGGCGGATGGAAGGCCAAAGCCGGGTCCTGCAATAACGGGTTGAGATCATTGCCATTCACCGGCGGCGGGAAAACGCGGGCAAAAGGGTTCGATGTAAAGATCGATAAGGCCAGGAATAAAAAGATCAAACCATTTTGCACGGTCAGTGCCGTCAGCGTGTAATCATGCTGTTTCGTGCGGCTGAGTGCAAAACCATAGAGGCTGAGGATCAATGTCCACAGGAGAAGCGAACCTTCATGATTGCCCCATGTCCCGGCAATTTTATATAAAAGCGGTTTCAGCGAATGGCTGTTACCGACGACCAGCGCAACGCTGAAATCCGATGAAATAAAGGCATGGACCAGAATGCCAAAGGCCGCCAGCAATAACATGAAATTGGCGATGGCGGAGGCTTTGGCTGTTTGAATCAGGGCCGGATTATTTTTCCACAACCCAATTGCGGGCAGGATACAGCCCCAGCTGGCGGATAAAAATGCCAGCAGCAGAATGAAATGGCCGAATTCGACAAAGCTGGTCATGTTATTTTTTCAACGCGCGTTCGACTTCGCGCGGCATGTAATATTCATCATGTTTCGCTAAGACACGGGTGGCAATAAAAGCCTCGCCCGGTTGTGGCAGTTTGCCTTCGACAACGACGCCCTGACCATCCCGGAACAGATCAGGCAGGATGCCCTGATACGTCACATTGATCTCGGCTTTATGGTCGGTCAGGGTGAATGCATAGGATGGCGGTTGCGTATCCTGTTGATCGATACTGCCATCAACGACCATGCCACCGAGGCGGATATATTGATCCGGTTGCGGTGGCCGGGAGACGAGATCGCTCGGGCTGTGGAAATAGGTGGCGTAACCGCGCAATCCATAGGCGCTCAACGCCACGGCCGCGCCCAGGGCAAATCCGGCCAGCAGGATGATCTTTAGTCTTTGTTTCGGGCGGTTCTTAGCGGTCATCGGTGCGTTCATCGGCAATATCATTCAAACGGGCGCGACGATAGGCACAGAGCACAGCCAGCACGGTGATCAGCAGGCCAGCCATGACGATGCCATAGGCGGACCAGATATAAGGTGCGTATTTATCGAAGGACGGCATCAGGCTTCTCCCTTTTGATCGGCCCAGATCTGGCGCAATAAGCGGGTTTGCTGGCGGGATTGGCGCATCAGCGTTTCCATGCGCAATAAAACCAGCACGCCATAAAGCGCGAACATACCCAACGCCATAATCAGCAAAGGCTGTAACATGGAGGCGTCCAGTGTCGGCTTGCCCAGGCGGGTGACGCTGGCGGGTTGGTGCAGCGTGTTCCACCATTCAACCGAAAATTTGATCACCGGCAGATTGACCAGCCCGACCAATAATAAGATAGCTCCGGCATTCAGGCCGCGTTGCTCTTCATCGAACGCATGGCGCAGGGCCAGGTAACCAAGATATTGAATGAACAGGACAAG
>DASWYT010000193.1:0-2914 GCA_036404835.1 Alphaproteobacteria bacterium
TGGGCGAAAAGAGCCTAAGCTAATTCTATAGGATCATCGTGAATGCATATATATTTCAATATCGATGATCCTCACAAATTAAGCCAGGCACGCAAAATTTGTTCTCTGAACAACCAAACGGATGACCGTTTATTTTATACGCATCTGACCGAACAGAATAATGAAAATCATGATTATGAGATCATGATTAAATCTTATAATGGCAAGCCATTAACGGATGATGAGATAAAATTCGGTTTTTCATTTGCCGCTTTCCTGAAAAGCAGTGTTACCATTTTGGTAAAACCGGAAGAAAAATGGCCTGTCACCTTCTTTATTCATCAAGTTGAACAGGCTACACTCGATACAACAAAAATTCCAAACATGATTAAGCGTCTGAGATATCCGCCCCACGTCCCAGATGATGACGATTATGGTGATGATGACGACAGGCTTGAGGGCGATTGGCCAAGATATTTATTATAATTCCATGCTCTCGAAAATCCCTACCCCTCTCCGCCCGATTGCACGGCTGTTTATTCTGCAGCAGTTTTTCAGCACGGTGGTGTTGCTGTTTCCTGTCTACATTCTGGCGATGAATGATTTTGGGTTTGCGGCCACAACGATCAGTTCCCTCATGTCGCTTTATTATCTGGTGGGGTTTGTGTTTGAAATTCCGTCCGGGGTCTGGGCCGATCAATTCTCGCGCCGCAAAGTATTGCTGCAAGCCGAAATAGTGTGTATTGCCGCCTTTGCCATTATCGGTTTGTTCCCGACGGTCATTGGTTTTGCCGTGGGGCTTGCCCTATGGTCGCTGCGCTCGACCATGTATTCCGGCACGTATGATGCCTACATGTATGATGAACTGGCCTATTATGATGGTGCCGAGCATTTCGGGCTGGTCAGAAGTCAGGCGAAAATAGCCCAATGGGCCGGTGTTACCTTATCATCCATCGGCATTCTGGTTTATCATGATTTTGGCTGGCAGATCGTCGCATCGATCAGTGTTGCCGTGCGCATCTTGAGTTTCTGGATGCTTTATAAAATGCCGGAAGTCGGCAAAGTCAAACCGGAAGAACATATCCCGTTCAAAACACAATTCGTTGATGGATTTAAAGCGATGCGTGAACGGCCGATAATCGCCTGGATCGGCCTGTATAGCTGCAGCTATGGTCTTATCTGGATTCTCTTTGAATATCGTGCCCTGCTGGCCAAAGACTGGTCTTTATCGCCGCTCATCACCACTGTCTTTGTGGCCGGATGCAGTGGTGCATTATGCCTGGGAAGTTATCTCTCCACACGCTGGCACAATGATGGCTGGAGCCGTATCCTGTCGCTGGGCTTGGCGATTGCCACACTGATGCTGGCGGCTTTTGCCAGTCATTGGGGAATCCTGTCAGCCGCTTTATTCCTGATCGGGATGGTGCTGTATCAACTCTGGCTGATCCGTTCCGGCGTGATGTTACAACATGCGACCCCTTCGGCGGTACGGGCCACGACAGGTTCCATCGTCAATTTCACCGATGCTGTTTTATCCATTGCACTGGTGCAGTTCCTCGGCTGGATGGCCGGTGACCCGCCACATTATCTGCCCGCCGCTCAAATTCTCAGCTTTATCGGTTTCGTCCTGGCCTTGGGATTATTGGTGTTTTACGGACTTAAAAAACGCGCCTAAGCACCCCATGCACAAGACGCAAAGCGTGCCTGAAACTCTGCGCTGTCGATGGCTTCGTGAATACCGCCATGGTCGAAAATATAGGTCCAGAATTTCTTGTCGCGATTGCCTTGTAGATACTTCTCTTGCGGCTCACGCATGCATTGCCATGGGATTTGTGCAATCTTGTCCAGTGCTTCAGGCAACGGGAAGAATTTAGCTTCGGTGACAAAACCGCATGGATCATCGGGATCAGCCATACCGGACCAATCGCGGATCACATAGTAATGTACATCACAACCGGATTCCCGATCCAGCCGTACATAGCGGCAATTGCCGGTATAGTCTGCTTTTGACGGATCGATATCCAGACCTGTTTCTTCTTTGATCTCACGTTTGAGAGCATCTTCCCGGCTCTCGCCCGGATCGATCTTACCACCCGGAAACGCCCAGTAGAAATCATCCTCTGGATTTTCCGATGGATTATCCCGACGGTCCCAGCGTGATTGTCTTATTAAAAGCACCTCGTCATCCGGCGTCATCACCAGTGCCGAGACAACATTATAGATTTTGAAATGTTGCATCAGACGTGATCGCGTGGGGATTTATTGATCTCAATATCACTTCCCTCAACCCATGACGGTGTCATAAATTCGACCAGACCCATTTTGCCGAAGTAACCAAATTCGACATTCTTTGGCACGATAACAGAGTCCGTTGCTTTGACGGCAAAAGCTGTACCATTAACGACTATCGTGCCCTCACCCGTCGTTACATAGAAAACGATATCGCTTTCAGAATTCTTGGTTATTTTACGTTCGCCATCAACGTCGATGAAGCTGATACAGGCACGGGAAAAATCGTCTTTTGATGTGTAAGCAAAGGCTTTGTTATTATCACCTGCGTCAAACGCATAAGCTTTATCGCGCGTGTAATGATATTGGGTCATTTTTTGTCCTCTTATTTCATATCCTCAATATCGTCATCCCGGACTTGATCCGGGATCTCCTCTTTTCACAGGTGATTTAAGAGGAGATCCTGAGCTCGCTTCCTCCTATGCCAAGGCTTCGGAGGACACGTCGCTCCTCAGGATGACGGTAAACCGTTACTCCGCCGCGATGCCCAATTGTGCTTCACGGGCGGCGCGGAGTTTGTTGAAATCGTCATCGGCGTGATAGCTGGAACGGGTCATCGGGGTTGATGATACCAGCAGGAAGCCTTTGGCTTTGGCCATCGCTTCATAGGATGCAAATTCTTCCGGTGTGACGAAACGGTCGACGG
>DASWYT010000194.1:0-2759 GCA_036404835.1 Alphaproteobacteria bacterium
GCCTATGAAGCCTATCTGGCAAAACTCATCCGTCACGGCCAGCGTGTCGCGATCTGCGACCAGGTGGAAACACCGGAACAAGCCAAAGCACGCGGCGCGAAACTGGTGCAACGCGATGTCATTCGCATCGTCACACCGGGAACCGTGACCGAAGACACCTTACTCTCTGCGCGTGACAGTAATTACCTGGCCAGCGTTGCCGCTGATAAAAATAGCTGGTCGATTGCCTGGGCCGATCTGTCCACCGGTTTCCTGGGCGTACAAAGCGGGACGGACCAGACCGATCTGTTAAATCTATGCCTGCAAATCCAACCGCGCGAGATCATCGCGACACCGGATCTGGCCAATCAATTACTGCCCCTGGCCACCCAGAATAATATCGTCGTATCGCCGCAAAATACCGCACGTTTCAATGCGCAACAGGGCGAACGCCGCCTGCATCAACTCTATAAAGTCAAAAGTGCGGAATCATTCGGCACGTTTGACTCGCTGGATTACGCCGCCATTGGTGGCCTGATTGATTATATTGCGTTGACGCAAAAGACCGACGGCCTCAGCCTCGCCCCGCCGCATAAAACACATGCACAGGGCATCCTGCTGATCGATGCGGCAACGCGCCGCAATCTGGAACTGAGCGTTACGTTGAGCGGCGAGAAACAGGGCAGCTTGCTGTCCACCATCGACCGCACGCAAAGCGCCGCCGGTGCGCGTTTGCTGCAACAGCATTTCGCGACGCCGCTAACCGATAAATATGCCATTGCCGCGCGTCATGACGGTGTAGCCTGGTTCCTGGAACAATCCACTGCCTGGCGTCATCTGCGCGACCAGTTGCCGCGCCTGCCCGATCTGGAACGCGCCCTTTCCCGTATCCTGTGGGGTCGTGGCGGTCCGCGTGATTTGAGCGTGTTGCGCGACGGTTTGACACTGGGCAAAGAAATTGCACAAAATTTCACTGGACAATTGCCGCAAATATTACAGCAAGCTGTCACACATCTCCAGGCCAATCCGCAGACCATTGATGCTCTGATTGCTGAACTGGACAAAGCATTGGCCGAGGAACTGCCATATCAGGCGCGTGATGGCGGGTTTATCCGCGACGGCTATCATGCCGAGCTGGATAATTACCGTTCCCTGCAGAATGACACGCGCAAGATCATGGCCGCGCTGCAGCAGCGTTATTGCGATGCCAGCCGTATCCCGACATTAAAGATCAAGCACAATAACGTGCTGGGCTATTTTATCGAAGTATCGCCGACCAATGCCGAACAGGCGATGCAGGCGCACGACCCGCATAATCATGATGTGAAACTTTTTGTCCACCGCCAGACACTGGCATCGGCAACACGTTTCACGACGATGGAACTGCAGCAACTGGAAGAAAAAATCACCAGCGCTTCCGTCCGTGCGATGCAGATCGAATTGCAACTCTTCGCCGATCTGGTGCAACAGATCGAACAGCTTTCCAGCCCGATCCGCCAGGCGGCGCAATCCCTCGCCCTGATCGATGTGTTATGCGGCTGGGCGACATTAGCCATCGATGAGAAATATTGCCGTCCGGTTCTGACCGATGATACATCCTTTGCGATTAAAGGCGGCCGTCATCCGGTAGTCGAACAGGCCTTGCGCCAGAAGCAACAACAATCCTTCACCGCCAATGATTGCCGTCTGGAAGATGACCAGTCGCTTTGGCTGCTCACCGGTCCGAACATGGCCGGTAAATCCACTTTCCTGCGTCAGAATGCGTTGATCGTCTTCCTGGCACAGATCGGTGCCTATGTCCCGGCAGCGGATGCGACAATCGGTATTGTTGATCGTCTGTTCAGCCGTGTCGGTGCCGCCGACGATCTCGCCCAGGGCAAATCCACATTCATGGTCGAGATGGTGGAAACCGCCGCCATATTGCATCAGGCGACACCGCGTTCGCTGGTTATTCTCGATGAGATTGGTCGTGGCACAGCGACCTATGACGGTCTGGCGATTGCCTGGGCGACGCTGGAGCATCTGCATAATCACAATCAGTGCCGTGGCTTATTCGCGACGCATTATCATGAAATGACGCAAACGGAAAAAGACCTGCCGCGCGTCGCCTGCTATACGCTGGCGATCAAGGAATGGGAAGGCGATATCATCTTCCTGCATCATATCGTCAAAGGCGCCGCCGCCGGTTCGTATGGCGTCCATGTCGCACAACTGGCCGGCATGCCATCCGCTGTCATTCAGCGCGCGCAATATATACTGAACGATCTGGAACAACACACGCCGCACCCGGTCAGCGCCGGTTCCGTCGCCGACAGCACCGCCGCCTTTACCCCGCCTGCTCTATCATCTGGCGAAAAAGCCGCGCTGGATCAGATTAAATCTTTGCAACCAGATGCATTAAGTGCCAAAGAAGCGCTGGATCTGGTTTATCAGCTGAAAAATAAACTGAACTAACAAAAAAGCGCAGGATATGAACCCTGCGCTTTTTTTATAAATCATTCCCTGAAATTAGATTTTGTAATTGCCGGTGAGCAGCATGATTTGTGGCTCTATCGCAGCTTTGTAATTATCCAGGCGGTTTTTGGATTTACTCCACAATTCCTCTGCATCCGGCAGGATGTGGTAGAGTTGGGATAACATCATACCCGCAGAACGCATATAGTCAGGGCTTTTGAATCGGCTATCGCAGAGACTCTGAATTTGTTCCGGCTGGACCGGTGCCATTTTCAACCAGTTCCAGACATGGGTGCCGCCTTCATCATTGCGGCGGCAAACCGTTT
>DASWYT010000195.1:0-18328 GCA_036404835.1 Alphaproteobacteria bacterium
CTAACAATCGACACTAATTTTGTATGATGCAATAGTCCGCTATGAGATATTGCCCAAATCCACCAAACCACATAAATAACCATTATGCCGATTAAGAAGGTAAAGAAAGTAAGCTTATGAAGATTCATAGCATCTAATAAAAAAGACATTCCCCAGATTACAGGGAAATATAAAAACAAGGGGATTAAAAATATAATCGGTAGAGAATATTCAGCTTTTAAAAAGCGTTTTAGAATCAACATACGGAACCACCAAGCCTAAAATCTAATACCAAGATATATTATAAATACATCCAAAACAAAATTTTTTCTTTACAATCTAAAATATTATGAAAATAATTCGTTATGCATCGAAACATAATTTTATAAAATTATACGATAAATTTTATTGATATATTTCCTAAAATATATATAATCCAGAATTATATCATATAAATCAAAGTGAAAGGATGGAATACATGACAGAGAACAGAGGACGTCCAACCCCGCCGCCACGTACAGCCCCTCTTATCAATCCCTCCCATACGCCGAATAACACACCCACAAACACATCCTCATCTGCACCTGTTGTGGTTCCGGCTGATCCGGATCTGATCACGGAAAAGGATATTCTGGAGAATATCGGCTCCATTGCCCTGATGTTGCTCTTCCCGGATAAAATTACAGAAGATAAAAAGGCGACGCTGAAAGCCTTCACCCAATTAACCATCCACAGTGTAGGCAATAAGGAATTTCAGGGAATTCACGAAACGACGGTAAAAAATCTGTTGAAAGTCGGTGGCCGGGCCGGTGCCGAGATTGTCGAGACACTGCAAAAGCAAACGGATGATCGCTGGACATCACGGACTGAAGTTATTTCACGCGTCAGGAAAGCCAGCATCTTTGGTGACGATGAAAGCACATTCCTGACCAATTATGCAGCCGTATCAAAAACACTGAATGATGCGTACAAAGAGCATGTGGATGAACAAAAGCAGAAATTTAAAAACTCCCTGGGTCAGCTTATTGAGACCAGCAATAACATGCTCTCCGGCCAGGGCGTGCCACTTATCACTGTCCTGACACCGGATGAACGGAAGAAACATATTCCGGTACCTGAACCGGTATAGGGACCACGTAAAAAAAATCCCGGTAAAACAATACCGGGATTTTTATTTGTCATGAATGGCTGATCAGTTTCTCAAAGGCTTGCCATTATCCAGCATATGCTGGATGCGGTTTAGTGTACCTTCATTGCGGACCAGTTTGTTGAAGGATGTACGTTCCTGTTTCAGGACGAAATCCTCGTCGACCGGCACGGTGGCATCGGCATCCTTGCCGCCGGACAGGACATCGGCGAGTGCTTCGGAGACGACACCGTCATATAGTGTGGCAGCACCTTTTTTCTGGAAGTCACCGACGGCCAGCATCATCGCGGCTTTGCCGGATGGGCCCGGCAGGGCGATGGTGCGGTCTTTCACCGGCGGGGCGTAATCTTTCGCCAGTTCCAGTGCTTTTTGTTTCGCATCGAACAGCAGGCGGTCTTTATTCATCACGACACGGTCAACACCGTCACGCAGGTACAGCAGATCGAACGCTTCGGCGGCGGATGTCGATGTCTTGGCGACAGAGATAGTTTCAAAGGCTTTGATCGGCGCAACCATCGGGCCTGATTTCGGTCCGGCTTTTGCTTTGTGGCGGAACAACAATTCAGTACAGCCACCCCAACCCGGGATCAGGCCGACACCGACTTCGACCAGGCCCATATAAAGTTCGGCATGGGCCATCACGACATCAGCATGCAGCAACACTTCACAACCACCACCCAACGCCATTCCGGCTGGTGCCGCGACGACCGGGAACGGCGCGTATTGCAACATGGAATAAGTTTTCTGACCGGCTTCGACCAGTTCCTCGATCTGGCCAAACAAGCCGACATTGAGAGCGAATAAGGCCAGGCCAATATTGGCACCGACGGAAAAATTATCCGCTTCGTTGTGGATGACCAGGGCTTTGTAATTACCTTTACCGTCACCGATCAGTTGCGTCGCTTTTTGCAACTGGGCGAAAATATCCGTATCGATGGCATTCATCTTGCTGTGAAACTCGACGCACAAAACACCATCACCAATATCCCAGATACTGGCAGAACCATTTTTCGCTACCGGTGTCCCGGCGCGTTTAATATCGGATAACAGCAATACGCCTTCGGCACGTTTGACCGGATGATGCTTGCCATCAGTACCAAAGAAGTGGAGAACACCATTCTCGGTTTTATAGAAGGACTGGCCTTTGGCTTTTTGCAACAGGTCATGTATCGGCAGTGAGAGTTTTTCACATTGCTCGATAAACCAGTCGACGCCCAATTGGTCGATCATCTCGAACGGGCCGAATTTCCAGTTGAAGCCCATTTGCATGGCGCTGTCGACGGAGATGATATCATCGGCAATCTGCGGCACCAACGATGCGGCGTAATGCAGGGATGGGATCATCACACTATGCACATATTCGCCATATTTATCCGGGTGCGTCAGCACGGCGCGCAATCCCTTGCGTCCGGCATCACCGGCGGCCAGTTCGGCTTTTTTCTCCGGTTTATAGTCACCGGATTGTAAATCGAGCGCTTCTTTTTGCTTTTTGCCACCATCTGTGTTCAGGCGGTAGAAACCACCCTTCCCTTTGCGGCCCGTATAACCATCGGCGATCAGTTTATTGATCAGCGGGATATCACGGTAAGCGGAACGGTAGGCATCGTCTTTAGGTAAGTTATCTAATAAAGATTTTGACAGATGCGGCATCAGATCGAGACCGACCAGATCGACCAGACCAAACACACCGGTCTTTGGCACACCAATCGGTTTGCTCAACAGGGCATCGGCTTCCTCGACGGTAATCTTTTGATCGAACGCGGCATTGATCGCGGTGGTCATCCAGAATACACCGAGGCGGTTGGCGATGAAACCGGCCGTATCTTTGCAATGCACAACGCCTTTACCGAGTACCACATCACCAAACTGACCAACGCGGTCAGCGATACCGGATTTGGTTTTATCACCCGTGACAATTTCCAGCAGGCGCATATAGCGCGGCGGGTTGAAGAAATGGGTGATCAGGAAGTGAGACTGGAAGTCTTTATCCTGACCTTCGATCAATTTATGCAGTGGAATGGTCGAGGTGTTGCTGGAGATAATCGTATCCGCACCACGGTTTTTGGTAATTTTGGCATAGAGATCATGTTTGATATCGAGACGTTCGATAATCGCTTCGATCACCCAATCGACATCTTTGAGAACGCTTAAGTCATCTTCGATATTACCGACCGTAACCAGCTTGGCATTTTTCGGATGCATGAACGGAGCCGGAGATGTTTTGAGCATTTTCTCGACGGCTTCACGCGCGACTTTATTGCGATCTTCCGGGTCTTTGACGATATCCAGCAAATGCACGGGAATACCAGCATTCGCCATATGGGCCGCAATCGCAGCCCCCATCACACCGGCACCAATAACAGCGACTTTTTGAATCGGTTTTGTCATTTTTATATACGCTCCAGAATTGTCGCGATACCCTGCCCGCCGCCGATACACATGGTGGCCAGCGCATATTTTTTATTTTCACGTTGCAACAATGATGCAGCTTTACCAGTGATACGCGCACCGGATGCACCGAGTGGATGACCCAGCGCAATCGCGCCGCCATCGATATTGATTTTATCAACCGGCAGGTCGAGTTCCTTGATTACACCAAGCGATTGCGCGGCGAAGGCTTCGTTCAGTTCGATAATATCGATATCGGAGAGTTTCAGACCGGCGCGCTCTAACGCTTTATGTGTGGCGGAAACAGGACCCAGTCCCATCACTTCCGGTGCGCAACCGGAGACCGCGAATGATTTGATTTTCGCCAGCGGTTTCAGATTATGTTTCTTGGCGAAATTCAATGAACAAACTAGCACGGCAGACGCACCATCCGTCACCGGGCTGGAGGTTGCGGCGGTCACGGTGCCATTGGCATCGAATGCGGGTTTCAATCCAGCCATTGCTTCAAGTGATGCATCACCACGAATGCCGCCATCTGTTTTCACATCGCCGATCGTCACGATCTCGGCATCGAATTTACCCGCGGCCTGTGCGGCGGCGGCTTTCTGGTGTGATTTCAGGGCGAATTCTTCCTGCGCGACGCGGGCAATATTGTGTTTCTTGCCCACATTCTCGGCTGTCTCGCCCATGCTGATATAGGCGGCGCTTTGGGCCGCCAGGCCCGGATTCGGCATCGGATTGAAGCCACCCATCGGGACGCGGGTCATGCTCTCGACCCCGGCGGCGATATAGGCTTCACCGGCCCCGGCCATAATCTTGGCGGCGGCGTCATGAATAGTCTGCATCGACGAACCGCAAAAGCGGTTGACGGTCACACCGGCGACGGATTGCGGCAAACCGGCGAGCTGGCCGACGATACGGCCAATATTAAATCCTTGTTCTGCTTCTGGAAAAGCACAGCCAACGGCGAGATCCTCGATCAGACTGGCATCAACGCCGGTCTCGGCGATCAGGGCTTTGACCACTTCGGCCAGCATGTCATCCGAGCGGGTCTTGGTAAAAGCACCCTTATTGGCCAGCTGGAAAGCACTGCGTTTATAGCCTGCAATTACGACTTCGGTCATTCAAATCTCCCTTTTGGTACGTATCCATTTGACCATAGGGGTTTTAAAGAACAGTTAGGGTCGATTGTGCGCCTGCACAGCGATTTAAACCGCTGTTACATTGACATAAATTTACAGGGGATGATTGTAGTGCTTACAGCAGCAGCGAGACGAGTTTCGGCGTGTCCCACAGGCCTTTATCGGTCGGGCACAGATAATCGCCCTGGACCACGGCCAGACCGCCTTTAACTGCGGCCTGGATTTGTCCGGCTGTGAAATGGGACAAGGACAGGCCGTGGCGCGAACTCATGCCCAGTAGCAATTTTTCTTCCTGCTGGACGGCTTCATCGTGGGTTGTCCACTCGGCTGCATGCGGGCCGCGGATCAGCATGGTCTTGTCATCGATCGAACGCGACCAGCCGCCGAATGCCACGATATTGCCGAAATTGCTGGTGTGAAGCTGGTACGGGCTTTCATGTCCGGGTTTGGCGGCATGGAAACGGTCATAGAAATAAAAATCATGCCCGGCGAAGAATGTCTGCACATCCAGCCACTGGTCAAACTCTTTCACGCCATACAGGCTGAAATGGTTGACGTTTTTCCCGATCAGCTGCGTGATGATTTTTTTGTAATAATCCGTCGTGTGACGGTGATCCCAGCTGATAATGGCATCCAGCGCAAAATGATCGGACAGGCCATCAATAATGATTTCATGCGGCAAAGACAGGCGTGTGACGGATTCCTGCCGGGTCAGAAGATGCAACGTGGCCGGTTCGGTGATCTCACAGGTAATCTGCGGGATGTTCTTTAAATTCTGATGATGCAGTTTGAAAAAATTCTGCGTGGTCTCCAGGTCGCCCGTGACGATATAGGCCTGGGTGAAATCACCTTCCGGCCACTGGATGACATTGGTGCGGCGCAGATCGATAAAGAGGGCAGCTGATGGGTTCATAGCCCACCCTACGCGTAATAGGCTGTAAAAGCCAGCACCTTCCCTGTCGCCATCTTAAGCTTTCTGCAGGGAGTTAAGGCCTTGCCATCTCCCTGCCTGGCTTTATTTTGGAGGACATGAAAAAGATCATGACAATCAGCCTGATGGTTGGTGCGCTGGCGATGCTCGCGGCGTGCGGACCGAAAGACAATACTTCCTTTAAAATCGAAGATGCGTTTGTGCGCACCACCCCGATGAAAGTCTCCGCCGGTTATTTCATTATCACCAATAATTCCGGCCAGAATGATGTCATCACCGGTATCGAGGCCAATTGGGCCGGCCGTGTGGAGTTGCACAATACAGTGATGGGCAAGGATGATGTGATGACCATGCAGCCGATGCAGAACGTGCCGATCATGGCGGGCCAGACCCTGGCCTTCCGTCCGGGCAGCATGCATGTGATGTTGTTCGATCTGAAAGAACCGCTGGATGTCGGCGAAACCCGCAAGGCCAGAATATTATTCCAGAGCGCCCGCCCACTCACGGTAAAATTCAAGGTCAAGCCGATTACTTATAAAGGCGTCGGTTCGGACACGGATGCGCCAACGGTGGAAAAAACACCGGCTGAGATGATTGAAGAGCATCATCATTAAAACCATCGTCATCCCAGGGCATGGCGTGAGCCATGAGCCTGGGATCTCGTTTTGGTTCTTGTAAGATCGATGAAGCGAGATCCCAGACAATTGCTACGCAATTTTTGGGATGACGAAAAAATCCGCACGATTAGTTGTTTTTGACTTTGTAACCCCGTGCCGGATAGATGTAATCGCCGTACGGGTATTTATCCAGTACTTTATCGATCTTGCCGTTATTGATCAGGTTACGCAGCGCCAGGTTGAGCATGCTGTGCAATTGCGTTTCACCCGGCAAGACGACCAGCGGTTCGGAAAAAATTGTGGCTGGACCAACATGGGCGATTGGTTCCAGTACACCCGGGTTATTTTTGTTGAACAATTCGTAATTGCCTTTATCCGTAAAGACGATATCGGCTTTGCGACTGACTACGGCCAGCAAGACTTCTGCCGGATCAGCGGTTTGTGGCATGGCGAATATATTTGCTTTTGGGTAATCGATGCGCGCCTGGGTTTGTGAGATATCACCATCAATGGTAGCGATTTTAACCGCCGGATCGTCGATCTTGTCCAGATTGCCGTCGAAGCGCTTATCGCCTGCCCGCACATAAGCGTAAATAGGACTGTAGAAATAAGGGTCCGTGTAAAGCAGGTGACGAATGCGTGGTGCATCCGGCCAGGATGAAACGCACAGAGCATCGTAACGGTGCGTTTTCAGCCCTTCGATGAAATTGCTGAAACCCACCTCTTCCACCCAGTCGATTTTCAGATCGAGTTCACGACCGATCAATTCCATCACATCGTAGTTGATGCCGGATAATTTTCCGGTGTTCGGGTCTTTCAACAGGCTTGGCGGCCACACAGCATAGGCGCAGCGTATCGTGCCGGTCCGGATGATGCGTTCGATTGTTTTAGTGGAGGAAGAAACGGAAGAAGACGATGAAACGTGATCCGGTGTCATGATCTTGACGGTTGTCGCTGCGGCCATCACCGACAGGATCATCGTCAATAAAACCAGGGACGGTTGTTTCATCGTCTTCCTTTATATATTAGCGTCCGTTCAGGCCAATAGCATTCAGATCGTCGAAAGCTTTCATCAAACGTTTGACGAATGCTTTCTCGCCATCGCGCAACCAGACGCGTGGGTCGTAGAATTTTTTGTTTGGTTTCTCGGCACCTTCCGGGTTACCGATCTGGCCCTGCAGGTAATCGCGCTTGCCTGCTTCATAGGCACGCACACCGTCCCAGAACGCCCATTGCAGATCCGTATCCAGATTCATTTTCACGGCACCGTATGACAGTGCTTCGTGAATTTCATCGCGTGAAGAACCGGAACCGCCATGGAAGACGAAGGAAACTGGTTTTTCGTCTTTCAGTTTCAGTTCGGCGCGCACATGATCCTGGGAATTTTTCAGGATGGATGGGGTCAGTTTGACGTTGCCCGGTGAATAAACACCATGCACGTTACCGAATGCGGCGGCGATGGTGAAATGCTTGCCGACGGCGCTGAGGGCGTTATAGGCCTCCAGCACTTCGGATGGCTGGGTGTAAAGGCGGCTTGAATCGACATTGGTGTTATCCACGCCGTCTTCTTCACCACCGGTAACGCCCAGTTCGATTTCCAGCATCATCTCCAATTCGGTCATTGTCTTGAAATAACGTGCTGATGTTTCAAGGTTTTCGTGGAGAGGCTCTTCGGAGAAATCCAGCATATGGGACGAGAAGAGCGGCTTGCCAGTGGCTTTTTTATATTCAGATCCGGCACTTAAAAGGCCATCGATCCATGGCAGCAGGTTCATGGCCGCATGGTCGGTATGGATAATAACCGGCACGCCATAGGCTTCGGCGACGTTATGGATGTGCAGGGCACCGCTGATGGCGCCTTTGATGGCGGCCTGGTGGTCATCGTTGGAGAGGCTCTTACCGGCATAGAACGTGGCGCCACCATGGGAAAACTGCACGATAACCGGGGAATTAACGGCTGCAGCGGCTTCCAGGGTCGCGTTGATGGTGTTTGTACCGGTCACATTGACGGCTGGCAGAGCGGCATTGGCCTGTTTGGCGGCTTCCAGAATGTCCCAGGCTTCGTTACCGAAGACAAAACCAGATTTAAAAGCGGGCATAGCGATATCCTTCTTATATATAGTCATGATGGCTGGATTATGGGGCCTGTGACGGGAAAGGCAAGTTTGTTAACGAACCCTTCACTCTCTGTGGCTCTTTTGCCACAGCGTTAATCTTTCAGTAGGCCGAAGGGGCAAAACGCGTTGACGCGGTTCGAAAGGCCTTTTAATCCTTGTGTCATGACTTTCGGGTCATTCCTTTCAACTCTGTCTAATTATAGACATTTGGAGATCTCAATGAAAAAACTGCTTCTCGCAACGACTGCGGCTGCTGCTTTGACCCTTGGCGCTTCTGCCGCTCGTGCGGAAATCGACCTGGATCTGGGTGGTTATTTTAAAGGCTACGCTGGCTACAACAGCCAAGACGGTGCCACACGTTCTTTCGACATCAAACGTAAATCCGAAGTTTTCTTCACCGGTGAAACAACACTGGATAACGGTCTGACCGTTGGTTACTACGGCGAACTGTTCCAAGAGAATTCAAACTCCAACGAATCTCCTTCAGCTACAGCTACTTCCCCGACTAACGAACTGGAAGAATCCTACCTGTACCTGTCCGGTAACTGGGGTCGTGTAAACCTGGGTCGCGAAAACAACGCAGCTTACCTGCTGCAAGTTGCCGCTCCTGGTGCTGATGCCAACATCGATGGTCAGGATATTTCCTTCAGCTTCATCAACATGGTTTCTGGTGCTGACCAGGACTATAAACAAGCTGGTATCGAAGGCGCTAACTCCATTGCTGCAACTCAGTATGCTGACAAAATCACTTACCTGACACCGAAATTCAACGGTTTCCAGGCTGGTGTTAGCTACTCCCCAGAGCTGGATTCCAAAGGCTTCGGTAACAACGTTTCCGGTATGCAGTCTGATGTAGGTGCTACTGACCTCGAAAACGCAATCGATGGCGGTCTGCGCTATGATGGCGAATTCTCAGGCGTTGGCGTTCATGTCGGTGGTGGTTATTCCTATGCTGGTCAAGAAATCGACACCGCTGGTGACGATGACTACCAGGAATGGAACGCCGGTCTGAAACTGACCTATGAAGGTTTCGGTTTCGGTGGTGCTTATAACACCGATAACGGTGCTGCTGACAATGCAGACACTGACAACTGGACCGTTGGTGCAGATTACACTTACGGTGCTTACACCTTCGGTGCTTCTTACTTCAGCAGCGAAACAGACGTAGCTGACGGCGAATTCGACCGTTGGACCGTTGGTGCTAACTACACATACGGCCCAGGCATGTCCTTCCGTGGTGCTGTTGGTATCTTTGATGACGAAGCTACCGGCGTTGATAACGACGGTACATTCGTTACTCTCGGTACAGACGTTCAGTTCTAATCGAACTACGGATTTATCCGATACGAGAAAGGGTGGCTTCGGCCACCCTTTTTTATTGTTTGTGTGAGAAGAATCTCTATCTCATCTTCATTTACAACATGCAATATAAACTGAGATTTAAGAGGAGATCCCGGATCAAGTATGAAACGTTTCACGTTTCATGTCCGGGATGACGGGTGGGGAGTTAGTGTGCTTCGTCCCAGTTCGGGCCGGTGCCTGTGTCGACAACCAATGGCACGGACATCTCCATCACGGATTCCATCGCCTGTTTGATCTGCGGCGCAATCTCTGTGGCGGCATCCTGATCGACTTCCAGAACCAATTCATCATGCACCTGCAGCAATAAATTCGCCGGCAGGTTTTTGGTACGGATCAGATCATCGACGGCGATCATCGCCATCTTGACGATATCGGCGGCCGTGCCCTGGATCGGTGCGTTGATGGCCTGACGTTCGGCAAAGCCACGCTCGGCACCGTTCTTGCTGTTGATGCCCGGCATATGGCACTGACGGCCCAGCAGGGTCAGCACATAGCCGTGATCCTTGGCAAATTTTTTCGTTTCATCCATATAAGTGCGCAATTGCGGGAAACGTTCCATATATTGCTTGATATAAGCGGCGGCGACATGGTTTTCCGTGCCGAGCTGACGCGCCAGGCCAAAACCGCTGATGCCGTAAATAATGCCGAAATTGATTGCTTTAGCCGCACGGCGTTCTTCGCGTGTGATTTGATCAAGCGGAATACCGAACACTTCGGACGCGGTGAGGGTGTGAATGTCGATATTATAGGTAAAGGCCTGTTTCAGCCGGTCAATGCCCGCCATCTCGGCGATCAGGCGCAATTCGATCTGCGAGTAATCGGCACACAATAAAATCTTGCCTTTTTCCGGGACGAAAGCGGTGCGGATCTTGCGGCCTTCCTCGGTGCGGATCGGAATATTTTGCAAATTCGGATCGTTCGAAGAGAGGCGGCCCGTATTGGTGATGCTCTGCGCGAAACTGGTGTGGACGCGTCCGGTGCGTGGCACGATCTGTTGTTGCAACGCATCCGTATAGGTGCTGCGCAATTTGCTGAACTGGCGCCATTCCAGAATGTGATTGACGATCTCATGACCCTGTAAGGATAATTCTTCCAGTGTCTTCGCATCGGTGGCATAAGCGCCGGTCTTGGTTTTCTTTGGCGCTGGCAAGCCCATCGCGCCGAATAAAATCTCGCCCATTTGTTTCGGGCTGGCGATATTGAATTCCTGCCCGGCCTCCTGATGGATTTGTTTTTCCAGTGCGTCGATCTTGGTCGCGAAATCCTGGCTCAGGCGGCGCAATACATGTGTGTCGACTGTAATGCCGGTTGATTCCATTTGTGCCAGGATCGGGATCAGCGGCTTGTCCAGTTCATGGTACAAGGCCATTTTCTTTTGCTGGGCGAGGAGGGGTTGCAAAATCTGATAGAGACGCAATGTCATATCCGCGTCTTCACACGCATATTCGCGTACATCCTCCGGTGCCATTTCGGAGAAGGTCTTTTGCTTGACGCCTTTACCAACGACATCGGTATAGGAAATATTTTCATGGCCGATATATTTCAGCGTGATCTCATCCAGGCCATGCCCATGCTGCGCGCCGAACAATACATAGGACATGATCATCGTATCGTCGAACGGCGTGACATTCAGGCCGTAACGCTGGAAAATCTGGGAATCATATTTGAAATTATGCGCGACTTTCAAGATCGCCGGATCACTCAAGACGGGTTGTAATTGTTCCAGCGTTTCTTTCAACGGCAATTGCACAAAAGGTTTCACATCGGCGCTGAGTAAATCCAGCGGCGCACCCTGATGCTGCAACGGAATATAACAGGCTTCACCAGGTGTGACAGATAAACAAATCCCGACCAGATCGGCTTTCGCCGGGGTCAGGCTGTTGGTTTCCGTATCGATGGCGACCAGACCGGCTTTCTTGATCTTGGCAATCCAGCGATCCAGATCTTTTTGTGTGGTGACCAGTTCGTAGTTTTTTATGCCCGGTTCAGCAGGCATTTCGGGTGCAGCGGATGGAACATCATGATCATTCCACATCGTCTGGGTGATACCGGATGCATGTGGCGGATCGAATTTTTTGGGCGGCGGTGCGCCGTTGCCCCAGCGTTTCTCCGCGCGGTTCAGGATCGACCGAAATTCCTGTTGTGTCAGGAAATCACGCAGCGCATGCATATCCGGCGTATGCGGGATGAGTTCCGAGAAAGGCAACGGGATCGGCATATCATGCGCCAGTTGCACCAGTTTTTTCGAGATACGCGCCTTGTCGGCGAATTCGATCAGGCTCTCGCGGCGTTTCGGTTGTTTGATTGTTCCGGCATTCGCCAGCAATGTTTCCAGATCGCCAAACTGATTGATCAGTTCTGCAGCAGTCTTCACGCCGATGCCCGGTACGCCGGGGACGTTATCGCTGCTGTCACCGGCCAGAGCCTGGACATCGACGACTTTATCCGGTGTCACACCGAATTTTGCTATCACCATATCCGGCGTAATCGTCGCGAATTTGAACGGGTCGAGCAATTGCACACCGGGACGGATCAGTTGCATCAGATCCTTGTCGCCGGACACGATTTTCGCTTCACATCCTTCGGCGACGGCGTGATGCGCATAAGCGGCGATCAGATCGTCGGCTTCATAACCTTCCAACTCGATGGATGTCACACCGAATGCAGCGGTGGCCTGGCGGATCAGTGGGAATTGCGGGATCAGATCTTCCGGCGTCTCGCCACGGTTGGCTTTGTATTCGGGATAAATATCATGCCGGAAATTGCGGCGGGCGCTGTCGAAAATCACCGCCAGCAAACCGTCGCTGCTTTCCTCGATAATCTTGATCAGCATGTTGCAAAAACCCATGACAGCGCCGACCGGTGTGCCATCGGGGCGGGTCAGGCCGGGCAGGGCGTGATAGGCCCGGAAAATAAAACCGGAACCGTCGATCAGATAGAGTGTTTTGCAGGGTGTTTGCGCCATGCGCATATCATGCGCGAATGCGGCGCATAAAAAAAGCCATCAGGAGTGTCTTTTTTAGGAAACGCTCTGGCTGCCGAATTCAAGCATGCACATGGCGGTAAAACCCAGGATCAGGCCGGTCATTTCGATCTTGTTCAGGGGCTCGCCATAAACGATCCAGCTCCACAGGGCCAGCGTCAACACATTCAGGGCGATCAGCATCATCGAGGCGACGGCGATGTTCTTATATTTGAAGGATATCGTCAGAAAGATCATCCCGACCATATAGAGAACCAGGGTGACGGCGTAATAAAGCGGCTTGTTATGGTGAACCCAGGCTTTGGCCATGATATCGCCAACCGTCAGAAACAGGCTGCCGGCGAAAATGATCAGTAGAAAATAAATGTTATATCCGAACAACATAATTTGCATGACGGGCTCCCACGCTGACCCTCATTATAGCCATCAAATATTTATGTAATGTAAATAAGGTGTCTTTCTAAAATGGATGGGTAATTCTAAGATGAGCGCACTTATCACCAGAGGTTTTCATGTCCGTTTTGACCACTTCCCCCGCCTGGCAGGCTCTCCTGACACATCAGCAGCAATTTGACCGTGAAACATTACGCGGCGTCAAAGAGCGTAAGGAATTGCAGTGGCAGGGCGCCGGTTTGAAACTGGATGCGTCACGCCATTGGGTGAACGCGGATACGGTCAAATTGTTGCTCAATCTGGCGTCGCAACAGGATATTGTCGGCTGGCGCAAGAAAATGTTCGACGGCACGGCCATCAACAGCACCGAAGATCGCGCCGTGTTGCATACGGCTTTGCGTGCGGAAGAAAGCGCCGCCATTCATGTCGATGGCCGCAATGTGATGCCGGATATTATTGGTGTTAAAAAACGCCTGGCTGATTTTGCCGATAAAGTCCGTGACGGTGTGTGGCAGGGCGCAACCCGCCAGCAAATCAAATCCGTGGTGAATATCGGTATTGGCGGTTCCGACCTGGGACCGAAAATGGTCACTGAAGCCTTGAAACCGTTTCATGATACGGACATGGAATTCCATTTTGTGTCCAATGTCGACAGCACGCACATTGTCGAGACATTGAAAAAATGCGATCCGGAAACAACCTTGTTCATCATCGCGTCGAAAACGTTCACGACGATTGAAACACTGACCAATGCAAAAACGGCCCGGAAATGGCTGGTGGAAAAACTCGGCGAAAAAGCCGTGGCAAAACATTTTGTCGCTGTTTCGACCGCAACGGAAAAAGTCACGGAATTCGGTATCGATGCCAATAACATGTTCGGTTTCTGGGATTGGGTCGGCGGGCGTTATTCCGTCTGGTCCGCCATCGGCCTGCCTTTGATGCTGGCGATTGGCCCGGATGGTTTCGCGCAATTCCTCGCTGGTGCGCGCGCAATGGACGATCATTTCCAGATCACCCCATTGGCAGATAATCTGCCGGTGATCATGGCGTTGCTGGGCGTCTGGTACCGTAATTTCTGGAATCTGCCGGTGCAGGCGGTTCTGCCGTATGATCATTATCTGGAAAGCTTTTCACGCTATCTGCAACAGCTCGATATGGAGAGCAATGGCAAGCGTGTTGATCGCCAGGGCCATGTCGTCGATTATGAGACTGGTGCGATTATTTTTGGTGAGCCGGGAACAAACGGCCAGCATGCATTCTATCAACTGATCCATCAGGGCACGACGGTGATTCCATGTGATTTCATCATCACGCACAAGACGCATAACCCACGCAGCGATCATCATAAAATCCTGGTGGCCAACGCATCGGCACAACCGGATGCGCTGTGGCAGGGCCGTTCGCTGGAACAGGCCGGTAACAATCCATACAAAGAATTCCCGGGCCTGCGCCCCAGCAGCATCATTCATGTGCCGGAATTAAACCCGTCATCTTTAGGTGCACTGATCGCGTTGTACGAACATAAAGTCTTCGTCCAAAGCGTCATCTGGAACATCAACGCCTTCGACCAGTTCGGTGTTGAGCTTGGTAAAGAGATGGCGACTGCGATGATGAAATAGGTTTTTGTCGTCATTCCAGAAATTGCGCAGCAATTGTCTGGGATCTCACTTTGGTTACGAATAATAAATAAGATTAAGCGAGATCCCCGGCTCACGCTACGCGTGCCCTGGAATGACGATTAGTGGTGATTCCGCGTTTCGTGTTCGCTGTCGAGTGAGAAGGCGGGGATGTCGACCCAGAATTCTGCGCCGTCTGTGGTGGTGAAGCGATAGCGGCCCTGCATCATGCCGGAGGGCGTACCCAGCGGGACGCCGCTTTTATAATCGTAATGCGTGCCGGGTTTGATGATCGGCTGGTCACCCAGAACACCGCTGCCGCGCACTTCTTCCTTGCGGCCATTGCCGTCGAAAATGATCCAGTGACGATCAACCAGTTGCACGCTGTGGTCGCGCGTGTTGCGGATGCGGATCGAATAGCCCCACACATATTTATGGTCCAGCGGATTGGATTCATGTGCCAGGAATGCGGGCAGCACCGTCACGGCAATGCCTTCGGTCATGGATTGATATGGGGTGAGGATCAGCGGTTTCTTTTTCATCGTCTTTTCAGGCGGTCATAAAAAATGCGGCATATCACTATGCCGCATTTTTGATTAGCGTGATCTTAATTTAGTCGAAGCGGATTTCCGCGCGGCGGTTAGCCGGCTCGCGGGTATTGTCCGGTGTCTTGACCATCAGCTGGGTTTCACCCATCGCCTTGGTTTGCAGCAGACCGGCTGGAACGCCGCGGCTGACCAAGGCCTGACGGACCGCATCGGCACGACGCTGGGACAGGCGCTGGTTATAAGCGTTGCTGCCGGACGTATCGGTAAAACCGGTGATGCTGACGAATTTGATGTCTTTGCGGCTCTTCAATTGTTTCGCCACAGCATCCATCACCTGCAGACCGCTGCTGTTCAGTGTGGAACGGTCGAAATCATAGAAGACCAGGAACATGCCTTCATCCATCACAACTGGAGCCGGAGCGCCGTTGGTTTCTTTCTGGCTGATGACCGGGGCCAATGGTGGAACGCTCACACCTTTGCGGTTGGTGATCGGAGCCAATGGCTTGCCGGCAGGAAGTGGTGCGCCGGCTTTGGCGCTTGGCGGCAGGTTGGCTTTCAGGTTTTTCTGGATTTTCGCCAGAGCCTGTTCGAATTCAGCCTTGCAGGATGGGACGCCCATCAGGCTTTCTTCCTGTTGCTCGATCCAGCAATCGAATTTGATCTGGGCATTCGCGGCATCAGACGGCAATTCGGTACGGGCGCCGCCATCAAGAGCTCTTACCAGTTTCAAACGGGCCTGGGTCAGTTCGGCATGGGCGCGTGGGTCCAGATGCCAGTTGGTCATAGGCTCTGGCAGCACGTTTTTGCCTTCGGCGGCCAGCAGGCCTTTCTTGGCGAAATGCAAGGCATCGGCATAATCGAAATAACGGTTCTGCTGGCTGTTGGCGAAAGCCTTATAACCGGCAGACAGGCTTTGGGTGAAGGCGGAGCCGACAGGCTTGGCCTCGTTCAGCGCATCGATTGCGGTGCGGTTGCTGAAACCGCTACAGGCGGCAGCAAGAAGGGAGCAGGCAACAATTAAACCGAAGCGCTTCATAGGAAATCCTTACAAGTTGATATTTGAGTGTTATTTTAGAGCATCCTGCCCTTAAAACAAGACGCTTTTTGCTTGACTTAAGCAGGGCTGTTCGGCATAATGCGTCAACTTTCAAGGGATGTTTATAACAATTATCCCTGAACAAATCATAAAATTCAAACTTTTTAGGAGAGTAGCAGCATGGAGAAAAAGCTGATCGGTCGTCGTATCGTAGTAATGGTGGCAAATGGTTTTGACGAGCGCGATTTCAGCCTGACCCAGAGACTGCTGGCTTCCCAGGGCGCCATGCCGAAAATCATCAGCCCGGAGAATGGTTTAGTCAATTCCTGGCGTGCTGAAGACGGCAAAGAAGGCTGGGGCCACCACTTCCCGGTTGATTCCATTGTCTCCACCGTCCTGGCGGCCGATTATGACGGCATGCTGATCATTGGCGGTCACCGCAGCATTGATAAACTTAAAGAAAATGCCCATTGCCGCCGTATCATGCGCGGCTTCATGGATGCCTGCAAACCGGTCATGTTGCTGGGGCAGGCTGTTGCCATGTTGTCTTCCGCCGAACGTGCCAAAGGTTATGTCGTGACCGGCGATGCAGCGCTTGCTCCTGTCCTGACCGAAGCCGGCGCGACCTGGGTTGAAGCCGACACCTATACAGATGGTCACCTGGCCACCGCCACGATGGCACAGGATGGCGGAGAGTTTACCAGCCTGGTTGTTGACTTGTTCCTGCAAACACCGGAACAATACGATATCAAACAAGCAGCCTAATCGTTCGGATACAGGTTTTCGATGCAACCCGAAACACAGAGCCACATTGCGGCGGTCCGGCAGACCATCAGTCTGCTAAGGGGGCATCTTTGACTGGGATACAGCACAGGATCGTTTAGCCGAACTCAATCACCGCGCGGAAGACCCGTCTTTATGGGATAATGCCGATAAAGCGCAAAAAATCATGCGCGAACGCAATGAATTGCAGATGAAAATCGACGGTATCCGCGCACTGGAAAACCAGTTGAGCGATAATCTCAGCCTGATCGAAATGGGCGAGGCGGAAAATGAACCGTCTATCGTCGCCGAAGCCGAAACAGCCTTAGCGGAACTGGCGAAAGAAGCAGGCCAGCAGGAATTGACGATGCTGCTGTCGGGCGAGGTTGATGCGAATGACGCCTTTATCGAAGTGAATGCCGGTGCCGGTGGGACCGAGGCACAGGACTGGGCCGAGATGCTGTTGCGCATGTATCTGCGCTGGTGCGAAAAACACAAATATAAAACACATATCCAATCCATCACCGATGGTGAAGGCGCGGGCATCAAATCCGCCACCGTCCTGGTGAAGGGGCATAATGCATTCGGCTGGCTGAAAGTCGAAGGCGGCGTGCATCGTCTGGTGCGTATTTCGCCATTCGATTCCAACGCGAAACGCCATACGAGTTTTTCGTCGATTGCCGTCACGCCGATGCTCGATGACTCGATTGAAATCGAGATACTGGAAAAAGACCTGAAGATCGACACGTACCGCGCGTCCGGTGCCGGTGGCCAGCACGTTAACACGACGGATTCCGCTGTGCGTATTACGCACCAGCCGACCGGGACGGTGGTGACGTGCCAGTCCGAACGTTCCCAACACCAGAACCGCGACCAGGCGATGAAGATGCTGAAAGCGAAACTCTATGAACTGGAACGCCAGAAACAGGAAGCGGCGAAATCAGCCGCACAGGGATTGAAGACGGATATTGGCTGGGGTCATCAAATCCGTTCTTACGTCCTGCACCCGTACCAGATGGTCAAGGATTTGCGCACCGGTGTTGAAACCAGCCAGAGCCAGGATGTTCTGGATGGCGATCTGGATATGTTTATCAGCGCCATGCTCCGCCAGCAAATGATGCCGGTAACGGATTAAAGTTTTAAATCACTTATTATTTTCTGCGGCAGATTATTGGCTGTAAAACCATCCAGACGATGGCCATGCGGGCTTTTGCGGCGAAAAGTCTGGTCCATCCATAAGCCGCCGCGTCGTTTTAACAGTACATTCACAACGGAGTCCTTGAAAAGTTCAGGATTCCCTTTTGTGG
>DASWYT010000196.1:0-3814 GCA_036404835.1 Alphaproteobacteria bacterium
ACGTGAAAGCCATGCGGTTTACTTCCTGCAGGAACAGGATATGACCCGTTTCGATGCGGTGAACTTTATCTCGCACGGTATCGCGAAAAACCCTGTCTATCGCGAGGAAAAACCGGTTGCCGGTGCTGCTCCGGCCGCAAAGGCCAATCGCGATGAGCCGGAAGAGGGTGAAGTCAAACCAAAAACAAATGATGCATTGAAATCATTCTGCGTCAATTTGAACCAGCGCGCACAAAAAGGCGAAATCGATACGCTGATCGGCCGCGCGGAAGAAGTTGAACGTACCATTCAGATTTTATGCCGTCGTTCCAAAAATAATCCGCTTTATGTCGGTGATCCGGGCGTTGGTAAAACAGCGATTGCCGAAGGTCTGGCCAAACGTATCGTCGATGGCGATGTGCCGGATGTGTTGAAAGACGCGGTGATCTATGCGCTGGATATGGGGTCCCTGCTGGCCGGCACACGTTACCGCGGTGATTTCGAGGAACGCCTGAAAGCTGTGATCGGCGAACTGGAAATGCAACCGCATTCCGTGTTGTTCATTGATGAAATTCACACCATCGTCGGTGCCGGTGCGACATCGGGCGGTGCGATGGATGCATCGAATTTGCTGAAACCGGCTTTGTCACGCGGTAAGATTCGTTGCCTGGGTTCCACGACTTATAAGGAATACCGCAATCATTTCGAGAAAGACCGCGCTTTGGTGCGCCGCTTCCAGAAGATCGATGTGAACGAGCCGTCGGAAGATGAAGCCGTCAAGATCCTGACCGGCCTGAAGAGCTATTACGAACAATATCACGGCATCGCCTATGATGATGATGCGATCAAAGCGGCCGTGCAATTATCCGCACGCTATATCACCGATCGTAAATTGCCGGATAAGGCGATTGATGTGCTGGATGAGGCCGGTGCCGCGCAACGTCTGTTGCCGGAAGAACAGCGCCATAAACGCATTACCGTGCAGGATGTTGAAGTGATTATTGCGAAGATTGCCCGTATCCCGGCGTCTTCCGTCAGCCAGAATGACAAGACGGCTTTGAAAAACCTGCAGACCGACCTGCAACGCCTGGTCTTTGGCCAGGAGCGTGCGGTTGAAGCCATCAGCACATCGATCAAGATGGCGCGTGCCGGTTTGCGTGAAGTTGAAAAACCGATCGGTTCCTATCTGTTTGCGGGTCCGACCGGTGTCGGTAAAACCGAAGTGGCGAAACAACTGGCGCATCTGCTGGGGATCAAGCTGATCCGTTTCGATATGTCGGAATATATGGAGCGCCACTCTGTTTCCCGCCTGATCGGCGCCCCTCCGGGGTATGTCGGTTTCGATCAGGGCGGTTTGCTGACCGATGCGGTGGATCAGACCCCGCATTGCGTCCTGTTGCTCGATGAGATTGAGAAAGCGCATCCGGACCTGTTCAATATCCTGTTGCAGATGATGGATTACGGCAAGGTTACGGACAGTAATGGCAAGGCGGTCGATTTCCGTCATGTCATCCTGATCATGACGACGAATGCCGGTGCCGCTGAACTGGAACGTCCGACCATCGGTTTCGAACGTCAGACTCATATGGATGATGATAACGAAGCGATCAAACGGACCTTCACGCCGGAATTCCGCAACCGTCTGGATGCGGTTGTGCCGTTCGGTCATTTGTCCCAGGATATCGTTGGCCAGGTTGTCGATAAATTCATCTTCAAACTGGAACAGCAACTGGCGGATAAGGGTGTGACGTTTGCGCTGACGACATCGGCGCGTGCATGGCTGGCGACAAAAGGTTACGACCGTGCGATGGGTGCGCGTCCGCTGGCGCGTGTGATCGATAATGAGATCAAGAAACCGCTGACGGATGAAATATTGTTCGGCCAATTGTCGAATGGTGGTGAAGTGCAGATCGATCTGAAAGACAATAAACTGGTCTTTGAGCTGACCGCTGCCACGAAACGCAAAACACTGACCAACAAGACACCGGCCAAAGCGAAAAAGCCGCGTGTGAAAAAAGTGAAAGAAACGGTGTAAGAAGTGTTCTTTGAACGCAGCTTTACCGCAGGTGGCCCCGCCGGGCCTCACGATATCGCTTATTCCGAATTTGCTGGCGACCCGAACCGCACGGTGATTTGCGTGCATGGCCTGTCGCGCAATGGCCGTGATTTCGACTGGCTGGCGCGTGCATTGGCTGATGACGGGCATCGTGTGATTTGCCCCGATATGCCGGGCCGTAACCGCAGCAAACCCTTATCCAACCCGTTGCATTACAACAATCCGCAATATGCGCATGATTGCCTGGCTTTGCTGGCGCATCTGGGTGTTGACCAGGTTGACTGGGTCGGCACGTCGATGGGCGGACTGATCGCGATGATCATTGCATCGCAACCGCATCATCCGATCCGCCGTCTGGTGATCAATGATATCGGCCCGTTTATCACGCGTGAGTCACTGATCGATATCAAGACCTATGTCGGGCGCAATCCGGTGTTCAACACATGGGCGGATTATTACGAGGCCTTCAAAATCCGCATGGCGACATTCGATCTGGATAATGACGAACAGGCGCAATATCTGGCGATGACATCACTGGAAACATTGAAAGACGGTACGTTCCGTCTGGCCTATGATACGGATATCGTGGCAGGCCTGTCCCTGGCGAAAGAACTGACCGATATCGATCTGTGGCCGTTATGGGCCCTGGTCAATGTACCGACGCTGATTTACCGTGGCGCTGATAGTGCGATTTTATCGGCGGAGACATTGGACAAAATGACGGTTGGCAAGAATGATATCAAAACGATTACCTTCCCCAATGTCGGCCATGCCCCGGCGCTGATGAGCCAGGCGCAAATCCAGCCGATCCGGGAATTTTTGCGCTAAGTTTCACATTACATCCTCTTGTATGGCCATCCGGCCTTGCTACAATAGAACATATTTAAATTTGACCCTGCTATAAGGTTTACCAATGTCTACTACCCCATCCGCTGCTGCGATCCTTGCTACGCTTCCGACCACGATTTCCTCGGCTTACCTGACCGATCTCTATGCGCAATACCGCAAGAACCGTTCCGCCGTCGACCCAAGCTGGGCGCAATTCTTTGAATCCCTCGGTGATGACGTCAATACGTTGATGGCGGAATTGCATGGTGCATCCTGGGCTCCGAACCAGCCGGCGAATACCGACGATCCAACCATCCTGCCGACACCGAAAGCGCTCGAAGGCAAAGGTGCTCCTGCTCCGGCCGCTGCGGGTGGTGTATCACTTGAAAAATTACAGGCCGCCGTGGCCGATGCATCGCGTTTGAGTCTGTTGATCGAAGCCTATCGTATGCGCGGTCATTTGCTGGCCAATCTTGATCCGCTGGGCCTGTGGCAGCCGGAAGAAACATCCGACCTCGCGCCGTCCTATCACGGTTTTGCGCCAAGCGACCTGGATCGTCCGATTGCCGTCAATCAACTGGGTTTCACCACCGCCACCGTCAACCAGGTGATTGCACGTCTGAAAGACATTTACGCCGGGACGACCGGGTTTGAATATAAGCATATCCAGGATCCGACACAGCGTAACTGGTTCAAACAGAAAATCGAAAATGAACTGCCGGTGCAGTCTTTTACTGCGGGCGAGAAAAAAGAGATCTATAATGATCTGGTCCGCGCCGAAGGCCTGGAATTATTCCTGCAGAAAAAATACACCACGACCAAGCGTTTCGGTCTGGAAGGCGGCGAAAGCACGATTGCTGCGATTGAAGAGATCCTGCGTTACGGTGCACCGCAAGGCATTACCGAAGTGGCATTTGGTATGGCGCACCGTGGCCGTCTGAACGTTCTGAC
>DASWYT010000197.1:0-3060 GCA_036404835.1 Alphaproteobacteria bacterium
TTGGTCAGCGTCACCGTCAACCAGGACGTGCCGATCCGCGATATTTTCTATGAACTCGCCAAACAGGCGCAGGTCGATCTCGAATTGGATCCGGATATTACAGGCTCCGCGATCTTCACCGCGTATAACCGCCCGTTCGACCAGGTCGTTCAACGTTTGAGCGAAATCGCCGGCCTACGTTACACATTTGAGAATAACGTCTTACGCGTCGAACGCGATCTGCCTTATATGAAAGTCTACCGTGTGGATTATATGGGCCTGACCCGTAAATTCACCAGCGAGATCAAAGCCAATACCGCCGTTGATGCCAGTGCGATTGGTGCATCTGGTGGTGGTGGTGGCCAGAACGGTTCGAAGAGCTCGATTAATACAGAGGTCGCAGCTGATTTCTGGAAGGAAATGGAAACGAACCTGAGTCAGTTACTGGAAACAGGCCGTTACCAAGAGCGCCAGGATGCAAAAACGGCCGCGCCATTGACGACGCCAAATGCGATCCCGGCTGTGACAACCGAACAATTGGCGGCAACCGGTGCACCGGCTGCCGGTGCGCAACCATCTGCGCCTGTAGCAACGTCAACCGAGCCTGAAAAAGAAGAAGAACTCAAGGGAAGTGGCGGTTTGGGTGATCCTTATTTCGCCATCAACAAACAGGCTGGTCTGATCAACGTCTTTGCCTCTGCCAAACAGCATAAGCAGGTTGCGGATTACCTGCGTGAATTGCGCCTGGCGACCAACACCCAGGTTCTGATCGAAGCCAAAGTGCTTGAAGTAGCCCTGACCAATGAATATTCGATGGGTATCGACTGGGAACAATTCGTCAGTGGTGATTTGATCCTGAACAGTACCCTGAGCAATCCGAACTTCTCGGTTAATCCAACGACGGGACAAGGTTTCAATATCGGTGTCAGCGGTAATGATTTCCGCGTGGTTCTTGATGCGTTGAGCCGTTTCGGGACGACGCGTACCTTATCCAGCCCGCGCGTGACGGTGATGAACAACCAGACCGCCTTGCTGAACGTTTCCGAAAACCGCGTCTTCTTTGATCTGGACGTCACGGTTCAGGCGGCGACCGGTTTGGGGACTATTTCGACAACGACGGTTAACAGCCAGATTAAATCGGTGCCGGAAGGTATCATTATCAACGTCCATCCAACAGTCGATCTGGATACGAACGAAGTCACGATGAATGTCCGCCCAAGTATCACGAAAATCACCGGCCAGGTGGAAGATCCGGCCGTGGCTTACGTGGCGGGTGATACAGGTCTGGTCAATAATATTCCGATCATTGCCGTGCGTGAACTCGATTCCGTCGTGCAGATGCGTTCCGGCGAAACCATCGTCATGGGTGGCCTGATGCAGGATGCTGTCCAGGGTGAGCAAACAGGCGTACCTGTTTTAAGTGAAATTCCAGGTATTGGAGCTTTGTTCCGCAACCAGACTGATTCCACGAAGAAAACCGAGCTGGTTATCCTGCTGAAAGCAACGGTCATGACACCGAAGCCGGGTCAGGTGGATAAAGAACTCTATAAGAAATTCGGGGGCGATCGTCGACCTTTCGCCATGAACTAAGCGAGATTGACGATGCCTTTTAGCCTGCCTTTAATCCGCTATGTTTTAGTTGCGGCTTTCCGTGACCGTTTGTTGCTGGCCATGTTCGGTTTGATGTTGCTGGCCGCTGTGATGAGCGTGCTTATCACAGGCGCGGTGATCATGGATCAGACGCAATTCGCTATAGCCAGTCTGGCATCGTCCATTCGTCTGGTCACGGTGATCGGCATGGTCGTGTTCATCAGCTTTTTCCAACGCCGCGCGCATGATTACCGCGAAATCGATTATCTCCTGGCCACACCGCTTGGCCGTTACCGTTATCTGATCAGCGTGGCCACGGGTTTTATCATCATCGCCTTCCTGTCTGTTGTGGTGATGATGCTCATCCTGATGGGTGTGCATCGTTATTTCTCTCCGGTTTTGATATATTGGGGCGGCAGTGCTTTTATCGAGGTCAGCCTGACCGCAACCTTTGCATTGTTCATGGCAACCCGTTTGCGCAGCGCGACAGTCTGCACATTGATCACTCTGGCTTTCTACAGCATGGCCCGTTTGATGGGGGCCGTATTAGGAGCCCTGGATGCGGGCATGGCAAATGATATGAAATTTGCCAAATTCTATCATCTGGCGATGGAATTCTTTGCTATCATTATCCCGCGTTTCGATCTCCTGGCCCAAAGCCAATGGTTGATCTATGAGAAAGTCGAAGGCGTGACGTGCGCATTGCTCTTGGGACAATGGACTGTTTTTACAGCTCTCTTTTTAGCATGCGCCGCATTTGACCTGAGACGCAATCAGTTCTGATATGGCCAGCACAAAACCCTCAATCGATACAGGTAAATGGCTTACCCTGTTATGCGTGCTGCTGGCTTTTGCGGCCTGTGTGGCATATGCGCCTGTCACGCGCCATGTGAAAACACGCTGGCCGGGTGTGCCGCCAGCCCCATCTTATACAACCAGTATGATGTATGGCTTTGGTGATAAGCAGCTTGCTTATTATGCGTTGGTGCTGACCCTGCAGAATATGGGCGATATTGGTGGCCACACCACAGCCATCAAGGATTACGACATGAACAACGTGTCGGAATGGCTGCGTCTGACCTATCAGTTTGATAAGGATTCACGTTACGCACCGACCCTGGCCGGGTATTATTTCGGGGCCTCGCAGGACCCCAGTAAATTGCGGCCGATCATCAGCTATTTGCGTGTCGTCGGTAACCGGCCGGACCGTGACCTGTGGCGCTATCTGGCGCAGGGCGTTTACCTGGCCCGTTTCCGTCTGAAGGATCAACAGTTGGCCCTGGATCTGGCCTATCAGCTGGCCGCTTTGCAGGGCCCCGACCTGCCGATCTGGACAAAACAAATGCCCGCCTTCGTCATGAGCCGCATGGGCCAGAAAGAAGCCTCCCGGGATCTGTTCCTGACCATTATGGCGACAAGTAAAAACATTTCACGTCAAGAACTTAATTTTATGTGTGGGTATATCCAGGATAATTTACGGGAACCGCATGA
>DASWYT010000198.1:0-1734 GCA_036404835.1 Alphaproteobacteria bacterium
GACCACGACCGTATTATTTTGCGCAAGGAGCTGACATGAGTGTTGATATTGACGTCCTGACCAAACAGGCTGAAGCAGACGGCATCCAGAAATATGTTGTCGGTGCTTATATTATGCAGGATGATACATTGCTTTTGCTGAAACGCGCTCCGGGTGAGGATTTTCTCCCTGATCTGGTGGAATTGCCAAGCGGTGGCGTCGACCCGGGGGAAAATTTATTGCAGGGTCTTGAACGTGAGATTATCGAGGAAACCGGCCTGACGATTACATCGGTGGATCGTTATATCAATTTCTTCGATTATACATCCGGTTCCGGTAAAAAAGCACGTCAATTCAATTTCGCCGTAACGGTCGCAACGCCGTTTGAGATCAAGCTGAATCCGGCTGAACATGTAGCTTATTACTGGGTTGTGCCGACGGCGGACAATCTGGACGGTCATTTCAATTTATCGGACAAGACGCGCAAGACGATCATTCAGGCTTCGGATGTCCTGTTGGATCAGGCAGCCTGAGAAGGGCGATCATATGCCGGATAAAAAATCATCCATCTTTTTGAAAGCGGTCAAAGCCGGGCAGGGGTTAAAAGACTTGCTGGATTTTGATGGCGCGAAAGCACGTTCTGATTTCCCGATCTTCAAACAAAAAGTGAATGGCCAGAAACTGGTTTATCTCGATACGGCCGCCAGCGCGCAAAAACCGCAAGCAGTGATTGACAGCCTTAATGAAACGCTGACGACCCATTACGCCAATATCCATCGTGGCCTGTACCAGTTCAGCCAGATCACGACGACGAAATTCGAACAGGCTCGTCACAAGACGGCCGGTTTCATCAATGCGGCATCGCCGAACAGTATCGTCTTTACCCGTTCCGCGACGGAAGCGATCAATCTGGTTGCGGCCTGCTGGGGCGCTGCCTTCCTGAAAGAAGGCGATGAGATCGTTATCACGCAACTGGAGCACCATGCCAATATCGTGCCGTGGCAGATGATTGCCGCAAAAACCGGTGCGAAGATCGTGGTCGCGCCGATTACGCCTTATGGCGATGTGCGTGCGGATGATGTGATTGCCTGTTTCACGCCGAAAACAAAAATGCTGGCGATCAGCGCGATGAGCAATGTGCTGGGCACCATCATTCCGGTCAAAGACATCATCGCCACCGCAAAAGAGAAAAATATCACGACACTGGTCGATGGCTGCCAGATTGTCATGCACCAGCAAATCGATGTCCAGGATCTGGGCTGTGATTTCTTTACCTTCTCCGGCCACAAAATTTACGGGCCGAATGGTGTTGGCGTGTTGTATGGCCGTGAAGATTTATTGAACGCCATGCCGCCTTATCAGGGTGGCGGCGATATGATCGACAGCGTCTCATTTGACGGCACAACTTACAAACAGGCGCCCGCCCGCTTCGAAGCCGGAACTCCACCGATTGCCGAAGTGATCGCCTTGGGTGCCGCCATCGATTATCTGCAGGATTGCGGCCTGAGCCGTATCGCGGCCTATGAGAAAAAAATCTTCACCTATGCGGAAGAACAGTTACAGGCTATTCCAGGTTTGCGTCTGTATGGCAAAGCGGTACAACGCGCTTCGATTCTGGCTTTCACTATCGATAATTGCCCGCCATCGGATATCGGGATGATCCTGGATCAAAAAGGCATCTGCGTCCGCGTCGGCCATCACTGCGCCATGCCGCTGATGGAGTGTTTGTCAGTGAAGGCACTGGTGCGCGCATCG
>DASWYT010000199.1:0-7967 GCA_036404835.1 Alphaproteobacteria bacterium
ATAATTCTTTAATAATTTGGCATAATTAAAATTATGGAGAAAATCATGGATATGAAGCATGTTCAGGTAAAGCTGAAAGATGATGAGTTATATTACACTTATCAAGTTTTAATGAGCGAAGGTGCGGCTTTTGCCTTTCAAAACATAATCAAAAATATAAAAAAACTGGACCATATAGTTTGGAATGACTTTTTACAGAGTCGTGATGATCTAATGCTTCATGATTATACTGACAAAAATAATCTAAAACACGCCGCAATTGTTGCACAAGAAGTAATATATCCAGAGTCTATCAACTACCATTTCAAACAGTATGGCAAGGAGCAAGACCCGCACGATTCCAAAGGTAATAATATATATATGAAAGGATTTAATGTACCTCTTGCGGGATTTACAGCCGTTAATGGTTCTGGTTGGGCTGACTTTTATTATCGTACAAATAATGAAAGTAAATCACCACGAAATTTAAAAGGTGAAGTTCTTATAGATCCTGTAAATGGAAAACCATATCCTCAAATGATGAATTTTACCGACTATAAACTCAATCAGTTTGAGAATGAAAAAGGTGAGATCATTAAAGATAGTCCAGAGATTAAAGAATATAACCACATGCTAAAAGCTTATCAGAAGATGCAGAAAAGTGGTGTAGACATCTTTGCTGAAATTGCAAATAAACCATTTGTGGTTGTCCACTCAAAACCCGATGAAAATAAACCAGCTTAAAAAAAATCCCGGCCAACGTGCCGGGATTTTTTTATGTGTATGAAAGCAATCAAGGCGCGATGCTGCCGATCGCCAGTTTCAGATTGCCGCCATTATTGATGCGCAAATGGCCGACATTGGCGGAGGTTTTGACATTCGAGATTGGTGCGCCATTGCTGACGACGCTGCCGACGGCCAGTTCCAGATGGCCGCCATTATCGACATCCAGTCCGCCCATTGTGGCGGATGTATGCACGCCCGAACCGATATTGCCAACGGCGGAACCGACGGCGATCAGGGCGTCGCCACGGTTATCGACATTCACATCGCCCAGGATCAGGGCATCGGCACTGCTCATATCCGCATGCGCCTGTGAAATGCAGCAACTCAGCAAATAAGATAAAATCGCGATGACGAGAAGATAATTATATTTCATTGTTATTCTCCTTGTGATTTATCGGATCATTTCACCCGTGGTCAGAGTGCGTGTTTCGGATGAGTATTGCGCGCGATAAGTTCCGTGCGGTGTGACAATAGTGCCATCACCGGTCGGGTTGTCGCGTTCAAAGGAACCGTTGTAAATCTGGTTTTTCTGGGCATATTCCATGCGGCCATTCCCGTGGCGCTGACCGCCCTGCATATTGCCGATATAGCGATATTGCAATTGGTTGTTCACAAAGACGCGCAACGTGCCTTCGCCTTCAGCCAGATTGCTGCCATCACAGGCACCATTCCATTCATAACGCCAGTTCGACGGAGCAGTCGTTGACCCCATCATGACACGGCAATTGGAACCGATCGGTGTGGTGTCATCAGCACTTTGTGAAGCGGCTGGGGCATAGGCTGCGCGGTTTTCATTGGCCGGAGCAGGGGCCGGCATTTCACCGATATTGCTTTGTTCCACCGGGGCATTATAGCCGGTGCTGTTTGGGATCGGTGATTTGTTACGATAAAAATCAGGAATGCTTTCTTCCTTGAAATCAGCCTGTTCCTGATAGACACGTTTGAAACATGGGCTAGCATCCACTTCATACAATTTGGCCATCATCACGCCGATAGCTGTTTCGATCAACAGGCGCTGGGCGGCGTGAATGCCTTCCTTGGTGCGGAAACCGACGGCGATGACGGCGGAATTGCTGCTGCCCGGCGTGACGGTCATGTTGCCGTCGACATTGTTATTTTGCAGGCTGATATTAACGCTGACCGTCATGCCGTTCACCAGGCGGGAATTATGCGTCAGGCCCAGATCGAGGGCGACATGGTTCCATTCACGGTCATTGCCCAGATCCAGTTCGATATTGCCGATACGGGCCGCACCACCCAAAGCTGTGGAATTATAAGTGCGGTTCAGTTCGGTAAACGCACCGACCAGTTGATAGGCCGGACGACCATTGATCATGCCATTGGAACCGATCACGCTGACTTTATCTGTGTTCAAACGGTCGACGGCAACGGTGGCCATCATCGTATTATCAGTCGCCAGCAAGCCGGGGACTTCAATCGGTTTTGTCTGGTCGCGTACACCCGAGACGATCAGATCAATGCCCGGCAGCGGGGAATTATCGATCTGATGACCGATACAGGCCAATACGTCGCTGGCGCGGGTTGTGTTGAAATGCGGATCTTCCTTGGCAAACAGATTGCTGCGCGGATCTTTTTTGCCGAAACCGTCCGGAATATACTGGCAGGCGGTGAGAGAGAAACATGACAGGAACAGAACCAGGGAACATGTTTTGCGCATGGCGATCACCATCTGTTACAGTCAATGGTGAAATTCTCATCGATATTCACTTCGATATCGACATTGCCGATCACACGGACATCATCACCAATGCCGCCGATATTGATCTCATCCGGGCAACCGCCGCGGAAGGAACCGGCACCCGCGCCAGCACGTGCATATTTCGATGAATCAGGATCCAGACGATAATCCAGTTCACGCATCGTGACAGGGCGGTAATATTGATCAGGGCTGATATAGTCCTGAGCGGCCAGCGGCATGGCAGAGCAGGCGATTATATAAAGGAGAGCAAGGAGGGCGGGAATTTTTCTTATCATTGTCTTCTTCACCTTAAACATGCGGTTTAAAACGGAGACTTTTTAGTAAGATGGCCTTGAAAGAAGGGAGCGATCCCTGCCTGGAGGGAAGGCAGGGATCGTCTCGTTATGATGTGCTTAGCGGACGGAGCCGATCAGCACGGAAGAGGAGGCTTTGTCGCCGCTGTTTTTATGAACGACGGAACCAAGCACTTCCGCATGGGCAGAGGCACTGCGTTTGGCGCCGGTAATGGAACCGATATCGGTGGTTACATTGGCACCGGCAGCCTTGTTATCGACGATGATATCGCCACCGACTTTCGCATCAGCGCGGAAGGCCTGACCGGCACCCGCAGCAGACGCCATTGCATCAGACAGGGCACCGGAGACACCCAGTGGATCAAGGATAGCAGGCAGGCCAGCAGAGCCTGAAGAGCCGCTGGAACCACTCACGGAACCGACATTGGTTGACAGACGTGCATTGGCTCCGGTGTTTTTAATCGAGACATTCCCTTTGACATTGGCGCTCGCATCAACGCGTCCGGCATTGCCGGCTGCGGAACCGATCATCGTATCCAGTCTGGCGCTGCTGCCGGTGTTTTCCTGGATGAAATCTTTTCCGATGACGGCGGAGGTTTTTGTGTCAAAGCTCTGAGCGCGCGCCCCTTGGGACAGGGTCAGGGCGGAGAGGGCTGTTAAAGCAATCAAGAGGGACTTTTGAGACATAACCGTTTCCTTTCGAGAGAGTGGTCATAAATTTAACATATCATTAACATTGCATTGCGTCAATTTAAATTGAATTTTAGATAAATATATTTTATATGTAAATTATTATATAATTTCAATAAGATAAAAAAAATCCCGGCACGCGGGCCGGGATCATTTAATAAGCTTAGGAAGAGCGTTTAGGCGGTCTTTTCTTTGGGGACGGCCTTCTTTTTCTTTGGCGACTCGTCGGTGTTTTCTACCAGAGTCGGGGAGGCTTTGCCTTCGACGACATCCGGGGTAATAACGACTTTCGCGACGTCTTTCATATCCGGCAGGTCGAACATAGTGCTCAGCAGCAGGCCTTCCATGATGGAGCGCAGACCACGGGCACCGGTGTTACGCTTGATCGCCTGGGACGCGATCGCTTTCAGCGCTTCCAGTTCGAATTCCAGCTGTGTGCCTTCCATGGTGAAGAGTGTCTGGTACTGTTTGACCAGCGCGTTCTTCGGTTCGGTCAGGATCTTGATCAGCGCGGTTTCGTCCAGATCTTCCAGGGACGCGATCACAGGCGTACGACCGATAAATTCCGGGATCATCCCGAATTTCACCAGATCTTCCGGCTGCACATCGGCCAGAGTCTCGCCGACCTTGCGTTTTTCCTGGTCGGTCACGGTGGCACCGAAACCGATGGAGGTGGAGCCTTTTTTACGTTCGCCAATGATCTTTTCCAGACCGGCAAACGCGCCACCGCAGATGAACAGAATGTTCGTGGTGTCGACTTGCAGGAATTCCTGTTGTGGATGCTTGCGGCCGCCCTGTGGTGGAACGGAGGCAATCGTGCCTTCCATCAGTTTGAGGAGGGCCTGTTGCACGCCTTCACCGGACACGTCGCGTGTGATGGATGGGTTGTCGCCTTTACGGGAAATCTTGTCGATCTCATCGATATAGACAATGCCTTTTTGCGCGGCTTCGACGTTATAGTCACAGGCCTGCAGCAATTTCAGCACGATGTTCTCGACATCTTCACCGACATAACCGGCTTCGGTCAATGTCGTGGCATCGGCCATAGTGAATGGAACATCGAGAATGCGGGCGATGGTTTGTGCCAGCAAAGTCTTACCGGAACCGGTCGGTCCTAAGACCATGATGTTGGATTTCGCCAGCTCGACATCGGACTTGCCGCTGTTCATATGCTCGATGCGTTTGTAATGGTTATGCACGGCAACGGACAGCATGCGCTTGGCTTTTTCCTGGCCGATGACGTAATCATCGAGGAAGGATTTGATTTCGCGCGGGGTCGGGATGCCATCGCCGGATTTAATCAGCTCGGTGCGGTCTTCTTCGCGGATAATATCAACGCAAAGTTCTACGCATTCATTGCAAATGAATACATTCGGGCCGGCGATCAGCTTACGCACCTCATGTTGGCTTTTGCCACAAAAGGAACAGTACAGCGTGTTTTTTTCGTCTTCGGGTTGCTTACTCATATCGGCCTGGCCTGGTCAATTGTTCGTGTAACGTTCTTGCTCATTTAGTTCTAGATTACTAACATAGCATGCTTCTCTCTTTATCAAACCCTACCTTGGTAAAGACAGATTTAACGTCCGTCTTCTATCTTTCCTTTATATTTGCAAAGACCGTACCAGGATTTTACACAATGAGCCTTTCCACCCTGACTGACACACAATTGCAGGAAAACCTCGCGCTGCTGGACGGGTGGGAAGAACGCTATGCCTATCTCATTGAATTAGGACGCCAATTACCGCCCATGCCGGACGCGCTGAAGACAGAAGGCGCCCTGGTAAAGGGCTGCACCAGCCAGGTCTGGCTGGTCCCCCAGGCGTCCGTAGAGGATGTTTTACGCTTCTGGGCCGATAGTGATGCCCATATTGTCAAAGGCTTAATTGCTATCCTGTTCATTCTGTTCAACGACCAGAAGCGGGACAAGGTGCTGGAATTCGATATCGAACAATATTTCCTGCAACTGGGTATGTCCGAACATCTGACCCCCAACCGCCGCAATGGCTTTTTCGCCATGGTCGAACGTCTGAAGGCGATTGCCGGTACTACCGGACGGGTTTAAAAACCGCCGCGGTCGGTGAAGCGGCGGGTGGAGGATTTAACCAGGGCGCGGCGATATGGGCCGGCGCAGAACAGACGTACACGGCGCATCGCCACCGGCAGGGTCATGCCGAAACGTTCCAGGATAAAGCTGAGAGCCAGCACGACGACCATCAGCACCAATGTCCACACGCGAATATGCACCAGGAACAACAGGACCACCAGGCAGGCGCGTGCATCGACGCCGAAGAAACGGGCGGGGCGGGCTGTGTTACGCCAGTGGCTGTAAGCATTCGCCATTACGCACCGCTAATTTCAGGGGATGGGTCGATGGCTTTGCCATTATTTTGCAGAGGCACGGCGGTATCGGTGTTGATCGCATCGCTGGTGCGGTCGACCAGCTTGTAATAATAATCCGTGATCAGGCCGTTATTGTAAGCGATACGCGCGCTTTCCGCCATCGGGCGGCCTTTGTTGCGGACGACGCGGATCAGTTCAGCGGGCCAGCGCTCCGGCGGGATTTCCAGCATTTGCTCACGCAAATTATCATCGAAGACCAACCATTCGCGCAAGCCGACACGGCCACCGCCGATTTTCGGGATCAGGATTTGCGTCACGATCATGCGGATCGTTTCCATCAGTGCATAAGCGCGTTCGGCGCGTTCACCCGCTTCGAAAGTGGCAACCATACGACGGATCGTCGCGGCAACACCGATCGTGTGAACGGTGGAATAAACGGCATGACCTGTTTGTCCGGCTTCGATACAGGCGGAAATGGTTTCGCGGTCACGCGCTTCACCGACGAGAATGATGTTCGGTTTACGACGCAAAGCGTTACGCACGCCTGCATCGAATGATTTCAGGTGGCGCGGGATTTCCGACTGCGCGACCAGGCTGCTTTCGCTGGTGATCGTGTCATAGACGAATTCAATCGGCGATTCATAGCACAGCATCTTGCCGCAGCCATTTTCGCGTTCGATCATCATGCGGTTGCCCGCGGCCAGCAGGGTGGATTTACCGGAACCGGTCGGGCCGGTGACCAGCACCAGGCCATCGCGCGGCGCCCAGTTATCAATGATATCCTGTTCGATATTCAGATCCTGCAGGCGTGGCGGTTCTTCCGGCAGAACACGCATCGTGATCTGCGCCGCATCGCGGCCACGGCTGAGAATAGGGGTGATGTTGACACGAAAACGCACGCGGGAATAACGGTCCGGGCGGATCTCATAGGATAAGTCAAGGTCGATACCACTGGCCAGACGGGCGAGGGCATCGGCACCGTAAATCTTTGTCAGCAGGACGGCCATATCCGCCGCATCGAGCGGGCGTTTGGTTCCGGGACGCAATGTACCGGCGATATCGTTATAAAGCGGACGGTCGGTCTGAAAGGAAATATCGGATGATTTTTGCGAGACGCACCAGAGTAACAGAGGATCAATGTCACGATCCTGCAAACGCAGAGGCTCATCCGGATAAGTCGCACTGAAATCGACGCCTTCCGAACGGAAATATTGTGTTGTGGAGCCGGCTTCACTCATAGCGGCTTTTCCTTTTATGTTACTGACGCTGAGGCGGCAGCCAGGTTTCGCCTTGATTGATCAGCTGTGACTGACCGGAAATACGCACAGCACGGTCGCCGACACGCATTTGCGAACCGCCACCCGTGACACCACGATCCACCATGACGGCATAAGGTGCAGAGACTTTGCCCTGTGTCAGCAAATTGCGATAGCGGATCATGCCTTCGAAATCAGCGGTCAGGCGGTTGAGGTCGGATTGGAATGTATCATCGGCCTGGGCCACGCCTTGCTCCCAGCCTTCACCGGTCCATAAACGCCAGTTCTTGCGTTCCTGTGGTGTTTCCGGCAGCAGAATATCCGGTGGCGGGGCGACAACGTCCCAGGACCGTTCCAGATATTGGCGCCAGTGACGCGGGGCGGCGACGATGCGTGCCTGACGGGAAATATTGTAAACAGCATCGCTGACGGCTGCTTCGGCACCGTCATTATTCACGACGAATGCATTGAGTGCTTCATTGATGATCGGCGGTTCGATCAACAGATTGGAGGGCGCGCTGATCAACAGGCGGCGGAAATTGAATGTCTTATCGAGAGCCGGGGCGTTTTCATCCAGCTGCACCATGATCTGGTGCGTACGCCAGGCCAGGCCGCCGCGTGCGCCATAAGAGCGGGCCGCTTCTTTCATGGAATCCTGACGGATACGCAAAGCGACTTCTTCTTCCTGTTCGAAAGCGGTTTGTTTTTTCTTGGAACGGCCATCTTCGCCGCTGGTTTTCTGACGTTCCTGCAAGATGCTCAAATCATCAGGATCAGCCTGACGCGTGACATTTTCTTCAACAGGCAAAGCGCTTGGAGAGGCGAGAACAGGAAATGATTGGCCAAGCAGCAACAAGCAGCAGAGGGCGCAACCTTTCAGCAGATTAGAACGGAGAGGCGAGC
>DASWYT010000200.1:0-7392 GCA_036404835.1 Alphaproteobacteria bacterium
TGGCCGCAAGCGGTCTGGCGATTGTTTCTGCCAATAACCTGAAAGATGCAGCCGAGAAAATCGCCGGCGTCCTGAACAAAAAAGCCGCTTAACATTAGGAAATGGATTTGAGGATTTAATCATGGCTGTACTGATCAATAAAGACACGAAACTCATCTGCCAGGGCTTTACTGGCGCGCAAGGCACCTTCCACTCCGAACAGGCGATTGCTTACGGGACCAAAATGGTCGGCGGCGTGACACCGGGCAAAGGCGGCACAGAGCATCTGGGCCTGCCGGTGTTCAACACGGTTGCCGAAGCTGTTGCAGCCACCGGCGCGAACGCCACGGTTATTTACGTTCCGCCTCCATTCGCAGCCGATGCGATCCTGGAAGCGGTCGCGGCTGAAATCCCGCTGATCGTTTGCATCACCGAAGGTATTCCGGTTCTCGATATGATGCGCGTCAAGCGTGGCCTGCAGGGTTCCAAATCCCGCCTGATCGGTCCGAACTGCCCGGGTGTGATTACACCGGGTGAATGCAAGATCGGTATCATGCCGGGTCACATTCACAAACGCGGTAAGATCGGTATCGTGTCCCGTTCCGGTACATTGACATACGAGGCTGTTGCGCAAACGACCGCTGCGGGCCTGGGTCAATCGACCTGTATCGGTATCGGTGGCGACCCGATCAACGGCACGAACTTTATCGATGCAATCGATATGTTCCTGGATGATCCGGAAACCGAAGCCATCATCATGATCGGCGAAATCGGCGGTTCCGCCGAAGAAGAAGCTGCTGCTTTCATCAAAGCCGACAAGCGCAAGAAACCGGTTGCCGGTTTCATCGCCGGTGTGACCGCGCCTCCGGGCCGTCGCATGGGCCATGCCGGTGCGATTATCGCCGGTGGCAAAGGTGATGCGCAAAGCAAGATCAAAGCGATGCAGGATGCCGGCATCGTCGTTTCCGAATCCCCCGCCGGCCTGGCCGATGCGGTATTGAAGGCGATGGCTGCTTAAGGCACTTGCTAACAGATTGAATTAATTTAAAATGGCCATGACTGGGAGGATGTCATGGCCATTTTTCGTTTCTTGATTATTTTGTTTTTTCTGGCAACGGCGACACAAGCCTATGCAGTAGATGAGACGGCTTATGAACGCGTTGCAAAATCACATACATTGCGTTGTGGTTATTTCATCTGGCCGCCAATCCTTGTTAAGGATGGAAATACAGGGAAGATATCCGGTGCTTCCTATGAATTGATGGGATCATTGGCAAAGGGCCTTGGTTTAAAAGTAGAATGGACCATGGAAGTGGCCCCGGCTGAAATCGCCACAGCATTGAATACCAAAAAGATAGATGCTTTTTGCGTTCCTGTTTTTGAAACGCCATCACGCGCCATGGTGATGAATTTTGTCGGCACATTGGGTTACGCCGCCCTTTATCCGTATGTCCGTCCGGATGATAATCGTGTCAAATCCATTCAGAATATCAATGATCCGAAACTGAAAATCTCAGTCATGGAAGGAGAGGGAGCCAGCATGCTGGCGCATAGCATGTTCGACAAAGCCGGTTTTTATGAATTGCCACAAATGTCGAGCGCCTCCGATCTTTTCGTTAATGTAGTAACGAAAAAAGCTGATATCATCCTGAGCGATGTGATGACGGCAGACGGCTTCATCCGAAATAATCCAAACAGTCTGAAGAAAGCGACTAGGGAAGCCATTGGAACATTCCCATTCTCTTTCGCTGTCGGTCAGGGTGAAACCGACCTGCAGATAGCCCTGAACCAAGCGTTGCATATCATGGTCAGCACAGGTGAGTTAGAGCATCTCTACAAGAAATACGGCATCGCCGTAGACGGTATCTACACCCCAGCAAAACCATATTAATTATTTTAAATTCAATGATTAAAAATGGTTCTGGGACGGGTTTCGCAGAACCATTTTTATTTGTAACATGTTATTTTTTATGTTAATAATACAACCATGTCCGAATCCATGACCATTTCTGAAAAACCTGTCAGCCTCATCATGCTGTTGTCGATGGCAAAATTGGAAAAAGGCGATGCGGAGACGCAAAAGGAAATCAGGAAGCGCTGGCAGGATCCTGATAATATGATTTTGCAGACCCAGGAAGCCATCAGCAAAATTCAGGCTTCTGGCCGTACAGTCGATCAGCTTGTTCTGTTATATACGGACACGCTTTATTTCAACAGCGACAAGCCAGCCGATGGCTTACACGATAAATATCAAAAGATATTATTTGAGCATATCCGGAATACCAAGAAGAAATTTGAGGAAACGGAATTTACGCCGTCGATCCTGTTGTGGAACGACCTTTTGATGACACAGAATAATTTATCGCCACCACGTCATGCCTTGATCAATCTCTATAAAAACAATCCTGCTTTCCGTGAAGCTGTCCAGTCCGATAATCCAAAGCGCCAGGATATTGCGGCATATGATATCAATCCAACACCATCCGATATGTTTGTGATGGAAGAGGCCGGGTTGTTCCTGGGGTTGGCCAAAGGCTATGTCGTGCATGATAAAATCAAAGCCGGAAATGACATTGTCATGTCTTATCCGGGCCCGTCACTGGCATCACTGGATTTTCTGCAGGACAAGACAAAATCCCCGCGCATTCATAAAGGTCGTCCGACACAGACGGTGAATTTTTCATGGCTGAATGTTGAATCTGCCCAGGAAGCGATTGAAACTGTACCGAGAGAGCAATTCACTATCGGTGATCTGGCACGCAAAGCGGCAAGCTATGTGCTGCCTTTTCTGGTTGGTGCCAGCATGATAACGGACAAGCCCGAAAAGCCTTCGGAAGACTATGTGACAATGGCTAAAAATGAATATCGTATGTCATTGCAACTGCACCGGACGAATGGCCAGACCATTGCGGTTGATTATAATAACCACGACAAGTATGGCTGGACCGCATCAACGATAAGTTTTTCTGAAGATAGCCTGTCACGTCCTCTTGTTTTTCGGGAAGATCTGGCGAATGTTCAAGCGGTCGAAAGAGCGGCAGAGCAGGCTAATCTGCCTGTTCCATGTCTTTGAGATTGGAAAAATAGCATGACGGCAATCATTAAAAATATCCTGTTCGATATCGGTGAAGTGCTGGTCAATATCAATTGGCCGCTTGGGCATGCTTTTATGCAGGGTCTGGCAACGGATGAAACCGGGCAAGCGTTGATGGGCCCGTCGTTGCATGAAAAGATTTTCAGTGAAAAACAACGTGCCCACTGGAACCGATATGGCGTTGGTGAGATTACCACAGTGGAATTTATGGAACTGTTCCACCAGACATTGCCACAGGATAGCGTGATTTATAGCGGCGACCGGGAAACGCTGGCAAAAGCCGTGTCCCATACGTTCGAACCACTGCCGGAACGCATCCAGACGCTCAATGAATTGATTGCCGGCGGGCAATATAATGTTGCGTTATTGTCCGATAATAACGAATTGCATGCGACTTATATCGAAAACAACATGCCGGATATTTTTACGCATATCCCGGAAGAGCGTCGCTTTTATTCCTATAGATTGGGAAGCCAGAAGAAGAGCGGTCCCAAAGCCTATCAGAAAGCGCTTGATCTATGGGGCGTGAATGCTGAAGAAACTCTCATGATCGATGACCGGATTCAGAATAAAGACGGGGCCGAGAGATTGGGCATTCACTTTATGCTGTTGGCCAAGACGGATGATCTGAAAGCCCGTCTGAAAAACGAGTACGGGATTTAATATCTCTTCGTCATGCTGAAGGAGGGCGTAAGCCCGATTGTTCAGCGTCTCCTCTTTTTATAAAGAAACGTTGGAAACAGGTTTTTAAGAGGAGATCCTGAGCTCGCTGCCGCTCCTCAGGATGACGGAATCACTTTTCCCGCTTAATCATATAATTCGCCAGGTCGCGTAAGATATTGCGGTAAGCATCATTGGCTGTGACCTGGGTTGTGGCGTCGAGGGCTTTGGCGACCAGATCGTCCATCATGATCTCGGTGTAATTCTTTGCGCCGGTATCGGTGAAGATTTGTTTGATCTCGTCATGAATCTCCGGCATGACCGGGCCGGTGCCGTAATGTTTCTGCAGGAATTCTTTTTGCGGGATGGTGGCCTGTTGCAGCGCGTACCAGTAAGGCAAGGTGATCTTGCCTTCTTCGATATCGGATGTCGCTGATTTGCCGGTGGTGGCTTCGTCGCCGAAAATACCCAGCAAATCGTCTTTCAACTGGAAGGCGATGCCCAGATGATCGCCGTAATCGCTGATCGCTTCCAATGTGTATTGCGACCCTTTGCCCAGGATCGCGCCCAGCGATAATGGCCCGACGATGGTATAACGTGCCGTCTTGTAACGGCAGATCGCCAGCAGATCGTCTTTCGTGATGGTGTTGATATCGTTCAGATAGGGAATTTCAACATCCAGTAATTCACCGGCGATGGTATCGATAACGGTTTTGGTGAAGAATGACACGGCTTTGTTTTTGGCCTCGGCGTTGAATGCGCTGTCATTGATCAGCTGGATCGCCATATAAAGACCCATATCGCCCAGACAGATCGTTTGCGACACGCCGTAATGAGCAGCATTACCCTTGCCGCGCAAATCCGTTGCACAGCGTTTTTCCAGCGCCTTGAAAACAGTCGGCTTACCGCGGCGCAGGGGGCTGTTATCGATGATATCGTCATGGGCCAGGATGCCGGCCTGGAAAATCTCATACGCCATTGCGGCCGGATAGATTTTCTCATCCAGATATCCGCCGACCATATCAAAGCCGAGCTTTACCAAAGAGGCGCGTAACCGTTTTCCGCCTGCACATGCATCAGCGAATTGCGCATAGAGCGGTTCCAGCAACGGCGAATAAGCATTGGCCGTTTTGATCCATTCCCCCAGATAAGCATTGATCCGCTGATCAATATCGACCGGGACGGTTTTAAGGTAAGTCGTGAAGTTCATTGCATTTATCCTGATTTTCCATGATTATAGGCGATGAAATGGTTAAGAGGAATATCAAAATGCCTCACTTGACGCCACCGGGCTAAGGCATAAAGTGAGGCAATCAAACCTTTGGCCTGACAGGTGCGCCGATGAAAAGCTTTTTGATTTCCCTGATCACCGCTATTGTGACAGCCTTGCTGGTGATGCAGTTTGCCGGACATGACAGCGGCGCCAAAACGGAAAGCAAGATGAACCGCGCCTATGAGCGTGTGATGAAAACCCGCACATTGCGTTGCGCCTATGCGATGTGGCCGCCTTACGCTTTTATCAAAGATCCGAACACAGGAAAATTCAGCGGCTTTATTCCGGATTATCTGGAATTGATGGCAAAAAACCTGAATATTAAAATTGAATATACAGAAGAAACGGGTTACGGCGCTCAGGCGATTGAGGGATTAAAAGCTGGCCGTTTCGATGCATTTTGCACGGGTATGAATAAGAATGCGCCACGTGGCCAGCACATCATGTATACGGATACGATTTTCTATAGCCCGATCTATGTGTATGCCCGTGCCAATGACCATCGTTTCGACAAGGACTGGAGCATTCTGAACGATCCGCAATATACGTTGTCGATCATGGATGGTGAAGCGACCGATGCGGTGGCTAAAAATACATTTGGTAAAGCTAAGGTGTTTTCCTTGCCGCAAAATTCGGAAATGTCACTGCTTTACTCAAATGTTGCCCAAGGTAAGGCTGATGTTCTCTTTTCGGATGTACCGATGTCCGAGGGTTACATGAAAAACAATCCAGGAAAGTTGCGTCGCGTCAATGATGAGGCTGTGCTGACTTATACGATTGGTATTCCTATCAATAACGATGAGCCCAAGTTAAAGACAATGCTGGATGCAGCGCTGACTGAATTACTAGCCAATGGCTCCATTGCTTCCCTGATTTCACAAAATGACCCTACACATGGTTATTTTGCAGCCGATTTCTATTATCGGAAATAGAGAATGCAGGAAATCGAAATCCTGGTTGAACTGCACGACCCGGTCGGGGTCGCGCTGGAAAAATTGGATGGTTTCCTGTTCAAAGGCATCAAGGAAACGCATGATGTGTATTATACCGACCCGTTGCGCGACTATTTGCAATGGGATGGAAAGTTTTTCAAGGATTCACTGCGTATACGTGAACAGGGCGGCAAGTCATCCCTGAATTACAAGATCAATCATCATAAAGACGGTAAATGGTTTTATGCCGATGAATTCGAGACGGAGATCGGCGATGCCGAACAAGTCCGGCAGATCATCACCCGCATGGGATTGCAGGAGCTGGTCGCGGTCCATACAAAACGCTACGTCTTCATCGCACCGCTTTATGAGATTACCATCGATGATGTCCAGGATCTGGGTGTCTATATGGAAGTGGAGTATAAAGGCGATCCTGACCCGGCGCAGAGTGTCGACGATATAAAAGCCGCCATCATGACTTTCATGCAAAGCCTCGGCCTGAATATCGGCCCGGAATCAAAACACGGCAAGCCGGAGATGATGTTGCTGCGGACTGCCGGATAAAATTAATCCCTTCTTAAAATAATGCTATTTATCAGATGTTTACCTGTGATTGATACAGTGGGTAAAGAGTTTTTACGCAGGGTGATTCTATGGACGACAGAACAGTGGCAACATATCTCGAGACAGCAAAGACCTTTCGGGTCATTTCTCCTGTTGAGCAGAATGATGCGCTGTCATTCAGTCGGGCCGCTAAAAAGCATGTTGGCGACTTAAACCGTAGCAGGTCCAGCCCAGCCGAGTGGAACCAGGACGCTTATTTAAAAAGCATTGCCTCGAAAACGAGATCGCTCGTCTTTTTCAGCAACTGACTTAAAAACAATTATAAAAAAAGGCCGCGGTATAAACCACGGCCTTTATCAATTCTGATATTTGAAATTTACTCAGCCGCCAGACGGTAATTCTGGGTCAGGGACAGGTAATCAGTCAGCTGATCCTGGAAGGATTCTTCGTGCTGCTGGAAGAAATGGTTGGCGCCTTCGATCACGCGGTAATCGATAGCGGTGCGACCGCGCTGTTCACGCAGGCGTTTGACCAGGGATGACACAGCCGGTTCGTGAACGATCTTGTCCGTATCACCCTGAACGACCAGGCCGCCGCATGGGCATGGGGCCAGGAACGAGAAATCATACATATTGGCCGGTGGGGAAATAGCGACGAAGCCGCTCAGTTCCGGACGGCGCATCAGAACCTGCATCGCAATCCAGGAACCGAATGAGAAACCGGCCACCCACATCTGGGATGGGGATTTATGCATCGTCTGCATCCATTCAAGAGCCGCAATCGCATCGCTGGTCTCGCCCACGCCATCATCATAACGGCCCTGGGATTTGCCAACGCCACGGAAATTGAAACGCAATGTCGCGAAACCGTTTGCCATGAAAGACTGGTTC
>DASWYT010000201.1:0-3118 GCA_036404835.1 Alphaproteobacteria bacterium
CAGGAGATGGCCCTGCGTAAAGTCATTAACTGGGTTAAGAAAAACTGACGGGACGTTTTACGCCACGTTGATGCGCGGCAGCATCTGCTGGTTATCATCCTGATTTTTACGACCCGACATTTCTTTTGCCTGCCACGCAAAGTCCGGCATGATGATATAGCTATTGGCATCCCAGAATTTAGCACCTGTCTGGACAAGAAAACTTCCTTCCTCCACAAACACGACAGTGTCATCTGGTCTTTTGCTGGTCTTGGCCAAATCTTTTTCCCATGGCTGTTTTACAAACAGCGCATCGACACGCATCTGTATCGCATTGTAAAATTTTATGGTGCCCTCTTCATTGGCCAGTTTGAGGGTCTTTTTCTCGCCAATCGTTACACCCTGACGCTGATCACGCGCCAAGTAATTACTTCTATCCTGCATATCCTGTCCCAGATTGTACGGATAAGCGTCGAATTCAATGCGATAAGCGTGATTTTCCCTGAGGTAACGCGTCAGCGACTTGTCTTTTCGCTGGGTTACCATCTCGAATTTCTGCCTGTCAAAAGTTTCTTTTGATGCAATCAGTTTCTCAGCATCCATATATCTCGATTTATCGATAGCCTCTGCAACAGAATCAGCCTGTACGACTTTTGAATATTTGATCCCATAAAAATAGAGCAATTGCTGAATGTCATAGATATTGAAATCAACATAGAGATCTGGTTCTTTGACCATGATCAGGGCCGGCTTGTCTTTGGCATTCCGGTCAAATTTTGTCTTCGTCTGAGGAAGATCTTCCACTTCATACCGACCGTAATTAGGATTGACTTTAAACGCAGCTAGTCCTGGCTTGCCTTCTGCAACGGTCGGATGCGGAAAAACGTAATATTCGTGCATCAATTACTTCCTCCTCGAAATAATCGAACCTGTTCCACTGAATGGACCATATCCATTAGGTTATGTCACCCCCTAAAAATACGTTAACCATCTTTTTACATAGCAATGGTAAAGTGGAGAAATGATCCCAGCCATTTCCAGCGCAACTGCCGGTTTAAGTGCTATCGGCGAACGCGTCCAGGACCGCGCCGAACGGATTGCCCGTGACAGCGCCGTCACCAAGCCCGAAACCGAGGAACGCGAGGAAGAAGAACTCGATCCCGTCACCTTTTCCAGCAGCGATCCGGTAGAGGATATCGTCGGGCTTGGGACTGATGAAGTCGCGTTCAAAGCCAATGCCGCCGTCATCAAGACGACGCAGGACATGGAAAAGCAATTGCTGGACATTATCGCCTGAGCCGTTAGCGGGTTTTACTGGCAGAATCATCCCGATCTCCGTATAGTAACTGAACCAGATGGTCAGGCGATCGCACTGTGGCAACATGGTGAGGAAAGTCCGGGCTCCACGGCAAAACGGTGCCGGTGAAATACCGGCGGGCGGCTTAGGCCGTTTAGGGAAAGTGCAACAGAAAACAAACCGCCCTGCTACGCGCAAGGCTTCACAGGGCTCAGCCTTGTGAATCAACAGAGTTATGGAGGGCTTGCCCTGCGTAGCTTCAGCGAAGCAGGGTAAGGGCGAAACGGTGAGGTAAGAGCTCACCGCGGATTGGGTAACCAAGACGGCATGGCAAACCCCACCGGGAGCAAGACCAAATAGGGAGAATGTTTGAGGCTTTGCCGCCGAGTTCTCCGGGTAGGTCGCGTCAGGCTTTGCGCAAGCAAAGTCGCAGAGGAATGGTCGCCCCACGTGTCTTTACCGCCGCGTGATCAGACAAAACCCGGCTTATCGACCATCTGGTCTTTTTAACATGAATTGTTTTCATATTGTAAAATCAAATAAAGAGCTTATAATCTCTCCTATGCGTTTGAGCAGGAGAAAAAATGGCTGACCATAAAACCGCCCTGGATATTTATAACGATACATCTTTGCCTGGACTGCATGAGGCAATCGGTATTTTTACCCAAACATTCGCTGCAATGACGGGGCAGACTATTAATCTGTCAGAACACGCTGTTCAGAATTTTTCCTTTCTCCGTGATATTCTGCGCGATATCTATGAAGGAGAGGACAGCCCCGAAACATCGATCATCAATGTTTCTCATAACGGCATGACTCATATTCTTTACACCGACGCAAAACAGGATATTTTGTTCGCTTCAATCGATAGCAACGGCAATATCCCCGTTTTTGCCTGTGCCCAATGGCAACCAGACGAGACTGGTCATACAGCCCCTCAATCAGACTTTAAAGAAGCCATGACGCAGGGACTGAATCTCAATTAAATCATTATTGTGCCTGAGATGCGGTTTTGTTACGTTTTGAGCAGTTATTTATCTTAAAGGGTCGGGGCAACATGTTTTTCGGTTTATTCAAAAAAGAACCCGTCGCGTTCAATAGCGGTTATTTGCCAGAGGAAAACGGCCATCAGGTTTTCTTTCATGAATTTGGCAATCCGCAGGGTATTCCTGTTCTCGCCTTTCATGGTGGACCGGGTTATTACAGTAGCCCAGGCCATACAAAATCTTTCGATTTAAAAAAGCAGCGTGTCATTCTGTTTGACCAGCGCGGTGGTGGTAAAAGCCTGCCGGCAGGTGAAACGAAGAACAATACAACAAATGATCTGCTCCATGATGCAAAACGTTTACTGACTCATTTGCAGATCGATAAAGTGGTTCTGTCCGGTTCATCTTGGGGATCGACCCTGGCTTTGCTATTCGCCCAGCAACAACAAAACTGATCCTGACTAAAGTGTTTCTGGCACGTCAACGTGATGTCGACGGCATGGCGGAGCGGGTCGAACAATTTTACCCTGAATTTTTTGGCAATATCCGCGATGCCGTCCCGGCAGGCCAGACCATACGCCAATATTACGCCACCCTGGCTGCATCGTCCAACCGCGATGATGTGTTGAAATCATATTACCTGTATGGCCGTTGTGAAAGCCTGCTGGACGATATGGACCCGGAATTTCCGGTGGATGAACCGGATGACAAACGGCTGAATGGCTGGCGTATTTACATGCATTATGACGCGCTGAATTACGGTGTCGCGGAAAACCAGATCCTCGAGAATATCGACCGTATCGCCCATATCCCAACGCTGATCGTGCATAACCGCCTCGATATGATCTGCCCCATC
>DASWYT010000202.1:0-20828 GCA_036404835.1 Alphaproteobacteria bacterium
TGAATCGATGTCATCCGCTTCGAAACCTTGGTATGGATTTTTCTGATAGAAGTCCAGCAGCATGTTTCTGGCATGCGACAGGGTCTCAAACGTGCCATGCTTCACCAGCTTGTGAAACAGCCTGTTCTGTTTTTTATACAATGCGATTTCAGCATCGCTGACATCCATCGATGGAAAAAGGGCAAGACCGAAAAGATTGAGATCATTTTTTTTGCTAAGATAGTAACATTCATCGACACTGTCCAAAAGATCTTTGGCGGCGCAACAGGATTCAGGATTGTCTAAAGACAGTTTATCATAGACGTCATTTGCCAGCCCTTCGAAAAAGATGATATCGGATGGATGCGGCGGACTGAGCTCGGCCTGGAGCCGTACAGAGTCAAAAGACATTTTGTAAATTTTTATGGCTTCTTCGGGATTGAGGGACGCGCTGGCCTGTCCCATCACGTAATGCCGGAGTGCATCCTGATCTTCTTTGATAAAAACGGGTTTCGGCTCGGCCATGGGATATCATCCTTATTAAAAGGGGATCATTCGTTATTTTATGTTATATAATAAGTCGCTTAAAATGATATTAATTATGGTATATAATTTTATTAATATTTATGATCAAATATTTAAATAATAAACCAGGCAGGCTTTGAAAATATGACAGTCTGGCCACCCAATGTCGCATCACCGCCCCATGCCCGGTCGGCATACTCCATCTTGATCAACGCCATGCCATGGTTGCCCGCAATGGACCGCGTATGGCCAATTGTGTCAGTGCCGATCATCAGCGGCGTATCATGGGCCGGTGCATTGCCGCTGAAGGTGAAGGGCAATAACCGTTTCTTGATCAGGCCGCGATAATGGGTGCGGGCGGTCAGTTCCTGGCCCATATAACAGCCTTTATCCCACGCCACGCCGTGCAATAAATCCAGATTAGCTTCCAGCAACGCCGTGCGTTCCAGATCGAAATCGGCAACATCCGGCACGCCGTTTTGAATGCGCCAGGCATGGTAATCTTCCAGACCGGCGCTGGTGACGACAGTATCCGCTGTGCAGACACGCAATCCCAGACCGCTATAACGTGGATCATTATAACCGTTCAGTAACGGCGCATCATGCCATGCCGCGTAAATTTTATATTGTTCGCCGGCATCGCTCAGCGTCACTTTGGAACGCAGGACAAACATTTTCAGACGATTGATCACCGCATCCTTGCGCGATACATGCACATCCAGCAGGATCTGGTCATCATGCGCGATGATCAAGAAATCGGCGAAATATTTTCCCTGCGGCGTCAACAGGCAACCATAGAGCGGCTGCTCCGGCGTGACTTTCATCATATCCTGGCTGATCAGGCCGTTCAGAAAGGTGATACGGTCGTCACCACTGACGGCAATCACGCTGCGGTCGGTCAAATGCGCGATACTCATGATGTGATAACCTGTTTATAGAAATCGAGAGAGTCGCGCCAGAAGGCTTCTTTGGTGAAACTTTGCTGGTACATGTCCCATCCGCCTGCGACAATCTTGGCACAGAGTTCCTTATCATTGATCAAACGACGCATCGCCTCGATCAGCGCATCGACATCATCGGTCGGGATCAGTAAACCATTCTCGCCGTTGACGACATAGGCGGCCGGGCCTTGTGATGCGGCGGCAATCAGCGGCACGCGCATCGCCCAGGCATCGACCATCGTCGTGCCGAACGGCTCATAGCGCGACGGGAAGGCACAGAAATCGGCGCTCTTCAACAAACGTTCGCGATCGTGACGCCAACCCAGGAAACGCACACGATCCGCCACGCCTAAATCCTGTGCCAATGTATGCAATTCATCTTTCAACGGACCATCACCCGCGATCCAGGCATAGGCTTCCGGCACGGCGACCAGGGCTTTGAGCAATATATCCAGGCCTTTTTTCCAATGCAGGCGGGCGAGGGCCAGGAAAACAGGCGCATCGTCCGGCGTGTTCAATTCACGGCGCGGTTGCGCATCGATCTGTTCCGGGAAATTGGCGATCGTGTGGATGATCTTCACATCATCCGGTTGCGCACCGCTTTCAACGACATGGCGATACAAATCGCGTGTCAGAACGATATGATGGCTGCATAATGCGAAACGTTTTTTACGGTTATAGTAACCGCCATACCAGGCGACGTTTTTATGATTGCCGGTAATCGCATATTGCCCGGCGCGGCCCATCCAGTATTGGATGATATGCGGCTGGAATTCGGCGGTCAGTTTTTGCAACGCGCGTTTTGTCGGGAATTTGAACCATTTGGAAAAACCGGCCGTGCGTGTGATGATACCGGCTTGTGTCAGCGCCTTGATGCGTTCCGGTGCGGGACGGGTCAGAACGGCTTGTTCAAACATATCATGTTCCTGCAACGCCAGCACATCTTCCAGAAAGATATTCTCGGCCCCGCCGACATCGCCGCCAGCCATCACATGCAGAATTTTGATCTTATTAGACATATGCTTAATCCTTTTATCCTATCATAAATCAGGCCTTTCCTTCTGCCAAGCGCTGATCTAAACTATAGATATGGTTATAATTTTGGCCCTGCAACATCTGACCACAGCCGATTGGATCATGATTGTCGTGATCCTGATGGCGGCCCTGATCGCTTTGGGGGTCTATACCTGGTCGCTTTATGGCCGCATTCCCAAAGAACATACACCCCTGATCGGCCAGGAAGCCGTCGTGACCAGCTGGGACGGACGCGACCGCCGCGTCGAGGTTTTCGGCGCCACCTGGGCCGCGCATATGCCGGAATCCTACACACAAACCATCACGCCGGGCGATATCGTTATCGTCCGCGCCATCGATAATCTTGTCCTGATCGTGACACCAACCGGAGAAAAAATCTGATGTTCACCGCTCTTCCCGTGATTGCCGTTCTCGTCATCATGTTCCTGGTCTCGTCGCTGAAAATCCTGCGCCAGTATGAACGCGCTGTGGTCTTCACGCTGGGTAAATATTCGCACACCACGGGTCCTGGTATGATCATTATCATCCCGATCCTCCAGGATATGGTTCGCGTCGATATCCGCATGCTGGTCGAGGAAGTCGCGCCACAGGATGTGATCTCCCGCGATAACGTCACCGTCCGCGTCAGTGCGATCCTCTATTACCAGGTCGTCAATCCGGAACGTTGCGTCAACCAGGTGATGAATTTCCGCATTGCCACCAGCCAGTTAGCGCAAACGACATTGCGTTCCGTATTGGGCAAGCATGAACTCGATGACATGCTCGCCGACCGCGATAAACTCAATCACGATATCCAGACATTGATCGACCAGCAGACTGCCGCCTGGGGGATCAAAGTGTCCAATGTCGAGATCAAGAATATCGATCTGGATGAAACGATGATCCGCGCCATGGCGAAACAGGCCGAAGCCGAACGGATGCGCCGCGCCAAGATCATCAATGCCGAAGGTGAATATCAATCTGCCGAGAAACTCGTTCAAGCCGGTGAAACATTGGCCAAAGTGCCCATGGCGATGGAATTGCGTTACCTGAACACACTCCAGGAAATGAGCAACCAGGATGGCAAGACGATTGTCCTGCCAATGCCGATGGGCTTGCTCAACCGGTTGTTTGATAGCAAGAATTAATTACAACGCCGCTGCGATCAGACGCTTTGTATAATCCTGCGTCGGGGCGTCGAAGATTTGTTTTGTCTCGCCCTGTTCGACGATCTTGCCGTTTTTCAGCACCATGATGCGGTGGGATAAAGCCCGCACGACGCGCAAATCATGGCTGATGAAGATATACGACAATCCACGTTTTTCCTGTAGATCACGCAATACATCGACCACCTGTGCCTGTACGGAAACGTCCAGCGCCGAGGTCGGCTCATCCAGCACGATAATCTTCGGTTGCAGGATCAAAGCGCGGGCGAGGGCGACGCGCTGGCGCTGGCCGCCGGAAAATTCATGCGGGTAACGGTGACGTGTCTCCGGGTCGAGCTGTACCGCTTCCATGGTTTCAACAACCAGCTTGTCGCGCTCTGCCGCGCTGAGATGCGGATGGTGAACGGCCAGGCCTTCTTCCATGATCTGTGCGATCGACATGCGCGGCGACAGGGAACCGAACGGGTCCTGAAAAACGATTTGCAAATCCTAGCGCAACGGACGGAACTGGCTGATCGTCAGATCATCGGTACGTTTGCCTAAATAAACGACTTTGCCTTCGCTCTTGTTCAAGCGCAGCAAGGCCAGGCCCAGCGTCGTTTTGCCGGAACCGGATTCACCGACAATACCCAGCGTTTCACTTTGCTTGACGTACAAATTGGCTTTATCGACGGCGGTGAAATAGCTTTTCTTCGCCCATAATCCGGTCTTGACCGGGAAGCGAACGGATAAATCTTCGGCTTCCAATAAGATCGGTGTTTCCTTATCCAGCTTTTTCGCCAGTCCGGTCGGTTTGGAACCCAGCAGCTTTTTCGTATAGGCATGTTGCGGAGCATTGAAAATGCTGTCGGCATCGCCTTGTTCGACGATCTCGCCTTTTTGCATCACGCAGATTTTTTGCGCCATTTTCTTGACGATACCCAGATCATGCGTGATCAGCAGCAACGCCATATTCATCTCGCGCTGCAATTTTTGCAGCAATTCCAGAATTTCCTTTTGCACCGTCACGTCCAGCGCCGTCGTCGGCTCATCGGCGATCAGCAATTTCGGCTGGTTGGCAAGCGCCATGGCGATCATCACACGCTGGCGCTGGCCGCCGGATAATTCATGCGGATAGGCATGCAAACGGTCGCGCAGTGATTCCAGTTCGACCAGATCAAGCAATTCCAGCACGCGTTTACGGGCTGTTTCCTTATCCATCGCATGATGCAGACGCAACACTTCGGAGATTTGCTTGCCGATGGAATGGAGCGGGTTGAGCGCCGTCATCGGTTCCTGGAAGATCATGGTGATATCATTGCCGCGAATCTGGCGCATCTGTTTTTCCGATGCCTGCAAGATATCTTCGCCTTCCCACATGATTTCGCCGCTGGGGTGCGAGGCCGCCGGGTAAGGCAATAATTTCAGGATGGACAGGGCGGTGACGGATTTGCCGGAACCGGATTCACCGACCAGCGCCAAAGTCTCACCGGCGCTGATGGCGAAACTGACATGATTGACCACATTTACCGATTTTCCGTCATGCTTGAACGCAACGGATAAATCCTTGACCTGTAATAACGGTGTGTCTGTTTTTGTTGTCATGGTCTATCCAATATTCTTGCGCGGATCGAATGCATCGCGCACGGCTTCGCCGATAAAGGTGAGTAGGGCCAGCACAAAGGCCAGCGCAAAGAAAGCGGTCAGACCCAGCCACGGGGCCTGTAAATTATTACGGCCCTGCGCCAGCAATTCGCCCAGGGACGGCGACCCGGCGGGCAGGCCAAAGCCCAGGAAATCAAGGCTGGTCAAGGTGGTGATCGCACCGGTCAGGATAAAAGGCAGCATCGTCAATGTCGCGACCATCGCGTTCGGCAGGACGTGGCGGATCATGATGCGCCAGTTTTTGACGCCGAGTGCTTTTGCCGCACGGACGTAATCGAGATTGCGCGCGCGCAGGAATTCAGCGCGGACCACGCCGACCAGCGCCATCCAGGAAAAGATCAGCATCAGCACCAGCAGATTGCCAAAGCCCGGCTGCACGACGGACGCCATGATGATCAATAGATAAAGAACAGGCATACCCTGCCAGATTTCGATGAAACGCTGCATCACCAGATCGACCCAGCCGCCGAAATAACCCTGCACCGCACCGGCGAAAATGCCGATGACCGACGACAGGATCGTCAGGATAAAACCGAACAGGAAGGAAATGCGGAAACCATACACCAGACGCGCGACGACATCGCGGCCCTGATCGTCGGTGCCCAGCCAGTTTTCCGCACTTGGCGGGGCGGGGGCCGGAACCGGCAGGGCGTAATTGATCGTGTCATAGGAATAATGCAACGGACCCCAAATCATCCAGCCATCCTTGTTGATCAGGTCGGTCATGTATGGGTCACGGTAATCGGTGGTGGTGCCGAAATCGCCGTTAAAGGTTGTCTCGGGATAATCATGCACCAGCGGCCAGTAATATTTACCCTGGTAATGCAGCATCACCGGGCGGTCATTGGCGACCAGCGTAGCGGCCATCGACAGGATAAAGACGATCAGGAACAGCCAGAAACTGACATAGCCGCGACGGTTGGCTTTGAAATTCTGCCAGCGGCGTTTGGTCAGTGGGGTCAGCTTGAAGAATGTCATCTCAATTCTCCCGCTTGTTGAAATCGATCCGCGGATCGATCCAGATATAGGTCAGGTCACTGATCAGATTGAGGACAAGGCCGATCAATGTGAAAATGAACAACGTCCCGAACATCACCGGATAATCGCGGTTGATAGCGGATTCAAAACCGAGCAGGCCCAACCCGTCGAGCGAGAAAATCACTTCGATCAATAATGATCCGGTGAAGAGGATACCGATAAAGGCCGCCGGGAAACCGGAAATCACGATCAGCATCGCATTACGGAAGACATGGCCGTACAGGACGCGATGCTCGGTCAGACCCTTGGCACGGGCGGTCAGGACGTATTGCTTGTTGATCTCATCGAGGAAGGAATTCTTCGTCAGCATGGTCAGGGACGCAAAGCCGCTAATGACCATCGCGATGACGGGCAGGGTGATATGCCAGAAATAATCCAGGATTTGCTTGTACCAGGGCAAATCGCCCCAATCGTCGGACACCAGGCCGCGCAACGGGAACCAGTCGAAATAACGCCCACCCGCGAACATCACGATCAGGAAAACGGCAAACAGGAAGCTCGGGATCGCATAGCCGATCAAAATCACGGCGGAACTCCATATATCAAAGGATGAACCGTCACGCACGGCTTTCTTGATGCCCAGCGGAATGGAGATTAGGTAAATCAGCAACGTCGTCCATAAACCAAGAGAAATAGAGACAGGCAGTTTTTCCCAGATCAGATCGATGACTTTCGCATCGCGGAAATAGCTGGTGCCGAAATCGAGCGTCACATAGTTTTTGACCATCAGGACAAAACGTTCATGCAACGGCTTGTCGAAGCCAAAGGTCTTTTCCAGTTCCTTGATGAAATCCGGATCAAGACCCTGTGCGCCGCGATAGAGCGAATTCTGCCCGGTTGCTTTGCCCATGCCCTGTAATTGAATATCGGTATTGAGGACTTCGCCCTGGCCGCCGCCGGAGACGCGGGATGTCGCTTCGGTGCCCATGCCTTTGGCTTTGGCGATCATCTGTTCGACCGGGCCACCGGGCGCGATCTGCACGACTAAAAAATTGATCAGCATGATCCCGAACAAAGTCGGGATGATCAACAGCAAACGGCGAAGAATATAAGCTAACATGGGCGTATTCTAATCTATTTCTTGGATTTATCTAGTCGGCTGTCCCACCATGTTTCCAGGACGGGCAGGCCGTAAGGCGGGTTTTCGGCCGGGTGACCCAGCCAGGATTCATAAGCGATATTGAAACGGTCGGAATACCATTGCGGGATGACGTAATGGTTCCACAACAATACACGGTCCAGCGCGTGGGTGGCGGTGATCAGTTCCTCTTCGGTCGTGGCCTTGATGACCTTGTTGACCAGTATATCGACCACCGGATTTTGAATGCCCATCAGATTATTGCCGCCGGGGATGTTGGCCTGGGTGGAATGCCAATAGGTATATTGTTCATTCCCCGGTGTCAGGCTTTGCGGCGTCAGGACAACGGTGACATCGAAATCATAATTGGTCAGGCGGTTCTGGTATTGCGCACTGTCGATGGTGCGCAGACGAACCACAATCCCCATCTTGCGCAAATTACGCGCAAAGGGCAGGAGCCAGCGATCGAACATCGCATTATCGGTCAGGATTTCAAAGGTGAAAGGCTGGTTTTTATCATTCACCAGGATACCTTTGTCATTCAGGTTCCATCCGGCATCATGCAGCAATTTCAAACCCTGCCACAGATTGTCGCGGATCGTGCCATCGCCCTTATTGACCGGGTTCTGGTATGGCTGGTTGAACAACTCCACCGGCAGGCGGGATTTATAGCGCATCAACAGCGCGCGTTCCTCGCCTTCGGGGATACCCGTGGCGGCCAGATAGCAATTGTTGAAATAGCTGACGCTGCGCTTGTATGTGTTGAAGGCCAGTTGCTTGTTCGACCATTCAAAATCGAATGCGTAATTGAGCGCTTCACGCACCCGCGCATCTTTGAAGATGGGGCGGCGCGTATTCAGGACGAAAGCCTGCATGCCGGTCGGCAGGTCGTGCTGGATGCTCTGGCGTTTGATATCGCCATTACGGACACGCGGGTGGTTGTATCCTTGCGCCCAGTTTTTTGCGACATTCTCCTGGCGGAAATCGGCTTCACCGGACAGGAAAGCCTGGAACGCCACGCCGTTATCGCGGTAATAATCATAGATCACCGTATCGAAATTATACTGGCCGCGTGTGATCGGCAAATCTTTTGCCCACCAGTTTTTGACGCGCTCGTAAACGATACGGCGGCCGGTTTCCATGGATTTGACGCGGTAAGGGCCGCTGCCCAAAGGTTTTTCCAATGATGTCTTGCTGAAATCGCGTTTGCCGCTCGTCCAGTAATGTTTCGGCAGGATCGGCATATTGCCCATGACCATAGGCAATTCGCGGTCATTCTTGCGCTTGAAGGCAAAGGTCACTTCGCGTGGACCGCTTTGATACGCATTGCGGACGGATTTGTAATAGGTGCGGTAGAAAGGCGAGCCTTTGTCGCGCAATGTTTCAAACGACCAGATCACATCATCGACGGTAATCTGTTTGCCGTCATCCCAGCGCGCTTCGGGGCGCAGGACGAATTTGACCCAGGACCGGTCCGGGGCAATGTCGATGCTTTGGGCGATCAGGCCATAGGATGTTTTCGGTTCATCCAGCGTGTTGGTCATCAGGCTTTCATACAGCATGGTGATGCCGTTGGCTGCGACGCCTTTGATAATGAACGGGTTGGTGCTATCGAATGATCCGACCACGGCGCCGGTAAAAGTACCGCCTTTGGGCGCTTTGGGATTCACATACTCCAGATGGTCGAAACCATCCGGGTATTTCGGTTCACCGAACAGGGCGACAGCATGTTTTGGCTCTGCATGACCGGGAGCGACCGATAGCAAAAGACAGGCGGCGAAAGCCGGGATCAGGAACAAATTCAAACGTTGCATAGGTTATTTATTAACTCACAATTTCAGGCTCACCCAGGTGATAGCCCTGGGCGTAATCAAAGCCGGTATCTTTCAGCTTATCAAGCTGTTTGCCATTCTCGATTTTCTCGATGACGATTTCGATACCCTGACCGGCCATCAGGTTGGTCAGACGGCCCCAGCGGCGTTTGCCGGCATGGTCTTCGACTTCTTTCAACACGGTGTTGACGTTGAATTTGACAAAGCTGACATGCAGTTCGCGCAGGCGCACCACATCCAGCACCATCATCTTGACGTTATCCATCGAGAAACGGCAACCCAGTTCGGCCAACTTCTCGCAAATCTGTTTGGCCTGCGGTCCCAGGCGGAACGTATCATCCTGGGTCAGCTCGAAAATCAGGCGGGACGACAGGCGCGGCTGTGACGACAGGAACTGGATGATCGCCGCCATCAGGTTTTTATTCGAAAAACACTCGGCGGACAAATTGCAGAAATAGCTGATCGAGACATCGTCATTGGCTTTTTTCTGAATCAGTTCCAGTGTCTTCAACAGGAAGCTCTGGTCGATCGTTGCCATCAATCCGTGGTCTTTGGCAATCGACAGGAATTTACCGGCGGGCAGGTAATGATTGCCCAGCTTGACGCGCGAGAAAACCTCATAAAAACGCGTATGGCGATACGGCATGGTTTTGATCGGCTGGATCGCCAGTGCGATATTGTTTTCCTTCAGCGCCTTGCGGACGAAGGCGAGAATATCGCGTTCCTTCAGCTGGTCGATATCCTGCGGGTCGGTGGTGTTTTTCTGCTTGTCCGGCAGGGTTTGCAACACCTGGTCCAGTTGATGGATCGCTTCGTTGAGCAAATTCTGTTCGTTGACCGCCGGCTGGCCTTCCGGTGTGGTTATCGCCTGACGCAGTGTGGCAAGCGCGTAACGTTGCTGGGCCAGTTCATTCGACAGGCGTTGCGTGTGGCCGTACATCTGGTTGGTGATATTTTTCAGACGGCGTATGTCATTCCACAAGATCATCAAGGCGCAGCAGAGCAAAACAGCGATCAGGAGAAACCCTGAGCCCTGAAAACCCTGCATCCATGTATGTATGTCCTGAAGCATGTCTATGATAGTAAGATGCGGGGGTTAACAGAGGGTTAGATTTTTTTTGCTTTCACAAGGTTAGAAGCGATTTTGGCCAGGTTTTGGCCCCCGGGAGCGAGGCCTTTTTCCTGGCTCCGTTTATATACATAAACACCAAGAACCGACAGGCCGACGGTCCAGATCATGCTCAGACTGTCCATGGCCTGGATAATTGTTCCCGCTTTTTCAGGATCTTCGAGAATCACAGCGGCAATGGCCAGCATCTGGGCCGCCCAGGTGATGGCCATGATATAGCCAAAAGTTGGTCGCATCCGGCGGACATAGGGGTCACTCGAGGCGCTTTCGGTCCTTAAGGAAGAATTGACCTGTTCGATCAGGGTTTTGAATTCCGCACTGTCGAGCTGGGCCATGTTTTCGATATGGCGGTTGATTTCTTTGATCTCTTCGGGATTGATGCTGCCCTGGTTCAGGGCGTCATCGACATGTTTGAGCGCTTCCGATGCGCCTTTGGCGACGGGATTGTCGATTTTGTCCAATGCGCTGCCAAGCGTGCGCACCAGAACAGGCAGGCCGATACTGGCCAGAAGGGCGGGCAACATGGCTCAATCCAGAATGCGATAGAAAACATGGTCGCCGATGATGGTGGTCGGGTCCTGGCCGCGCGCCCATGCGGGCATGATACTGTCCGTGTGGTAATGCGTTGCACCGTTCGTATTATCGGCCAAGGTGCCATTCACCGCGCGGCGGGCGAGGCGCAGACATTGCGCAAAGGCGCGGTCATCCAGCGTCACCTGGGTCATTTTGATATAATTCGGATCGTCATGATTCCAGCAACTGAACTGATACGGCTTGCGGCAGACTTCGATAATGTCATTGCCCCACCAGAACTGGCCGCGTTGCTCGGCAATTTTGACGCGGTTGAGAATGACATTGGCGACGGCGTCCTGTCCGGGCAGCGATTCCCCGCGCGCTTCACCCCAGATGGTGCGGGCGAGAATATCGACGGTTTGTTCGGTATCGGAAACGGACCGCGGCGGCGGGGCCGGTTTATATTCGGGCTTGAGCAGACGTTGTAAGAACATGATGATCTCCTGCATGTTAAAGAGTCTTGTTACGGGTGTTTTCGAGTTTTGTTTCAATGCGCAGCAAATGCGCGACCAGCCGTGATTCCAGATCTTTCATCTGGGTGATGGAGGCATAGGATTGCGCCACATCCAGCTTGTAACTGACCAGTGCATCGCGCACGGAGGCGATGGCGGAATCGGCTTCCCGGCGGACACGGCTGATCATGATCAGGAAACCGGTGATCAACGGGATATCGACCGTGACGATCCACCAGATAATGGTTGCGGGGATGATGTCATTCATCGGGATATTCTTTCGTTACAAGGTGAAATCGGCGGTTGCATGGAAAGTGCGGGCATGGGGTTGCCAGTGTTTGAGGGTGGATGAGAGCGGCACGATCACGCGCGGCAGGCGGACCGGCTGCGCGGCCAGTGCACCGCATAACGCATCGAGCGCATCGTCCTGGTTGGTGCCACGCGATGGATTGAAATCCTGCATCTCGCCGATCAGCGGGCTGTGCATGACGGTTTCATGGACATGCAGGGCGCGGGCGGCAAGGATCGGGTCGAGTGTTTGCAGAATACGTTGCGTTTTATTTTGGCGGGCGGTGACGGGGATGATCCGCGCCGGCCATTTTTCTTTGGAAAAAACCTGTGCCAGCAAGGCGGGCAGGAACTGGCCCAGCCCGTTGATTTCGACATGCACATGCAATGCATGATGCAAACGCAGGAATTGCACGATCTGCTTGCCCTGTTGTGTGGCGTTATCGTCCGGGTGGTTCGGATCATGGTGCAGGTAATGCAAACCATGCAGCCAGTAATGGCCTTTTGTATCTGTGTAAACACAGACGATCACACTGCTGTCGCCATGGGTATTCCCCAAAGCCGGGTCCCACCAGCAGGCGCAGGAGACCATGCGTTCGCCGTTGATCGTCAGGATTGATTCTCCGCCAGCCTCACGCAGGACCAAAGGCGCGTCATAAGGACGCAGCAATTGCGGCTCCAGACGCGCTTTGGTGATCTGCACCGGTTGCAGCAACATCTGGCTGGCGAAATGCAGCGGCCCGACCTGTTTGCGGATCCGGGCAATCCGTTCCGGTGGAAAACGCTCCGGCCAGGCGGAATGACCGTTCTGATCCTCCAGCGGGATCTCCAGCTTATGATGGTCGCGGGTGTAATCGCTGTAGATACTGTCCTGTGCATGCGGTGTGCCGATATAGAGAATTTCACCCTGCGGGGTGAGGATGAAATCCAGTTCTTTCAGATGCTGGCGCAATTGCGCACGTTTATCGGCACTGTCCGAGGTTTTCGGCACTTCGACATCGTCGCAGATAATCATGTCGGCACGCATGCCGGTGATATTGCTTTTGATGCCCGCAGCCATGATCGACGGATCGCGATTGACGAGAGGACGCTGAACGGTGAGACGGTCGGCGGCCCATTGCTCGGTTTTCAGGGGGCGGAGCGTTTTCGTCAGCGGGTGTTTCTCGATGATCTTACGCACCATGCGGACCATTTTCGTGGCCAGCATCTGGTCGGCGGCAACGACCAGGATGCGCAGATTTGGATCGGTAAACAGACGCCAGGCGCAATAAAGGCCGATCAGCGTTGATTTGCCGCATCCCCGGAACGCCAGCAGCACGAAGCGTTTATGCTGCCGTCGCTTATTCTGGGTCAGCCAGTGGGCGATCTGCTGATGCACCGCCGGTGTGGATTGATGCTGTTGCAGATTCCACAAAGACAGAAAGAGTTCAAAACTCTGTGTCGCGATCATGTTGGTCATTGTCATCCGGTTGTGAGTCAAAATGTTCGATATGGAGCAGCATCTGGCGGGCCTGTTGCATCAAAGGCTGGAGGTCCTGTTCATCCTGTTGCTGCGGGTGGGTGGCGGTCAGCCATTTCGCCAGGCGGTTGAGGTAATCGACATGGGCCAGGGCGGACCGGCAGGCATTGTGAAAGGCCGTGAATTGCTTGGCATCGTCCGGGCTTATCTGGTTCGAAAAATGCCGATACGATGCAACAGCGCACTGCATCGCGCGTGGCAGGAGGTCCACAAGTTGCGTGCGGAGCGCAGACAGGATGTCAGTTTTTGTTTGAGTATCTGCAGCAGATTTTGGATCGGGCATGACATGATAGTCCTCTTATTGTATGGGTTTGGAAAAGTCAGAGATATTTGTGCAGGACGTTCCAGCTGACAGCGTTCGAGAACACGGTCAGGGCCTGGTAACGTGTACCAAGATTGACGATGGCACCATCAGGGCCGACAGCACCTTCTTCGGTGATGCGGACAACATTGGCAGAAGCGTCGGTTTTCTTGATGGTAATAAAGCGGCCGATGGCCTGTGCGGAGTTAGCCGGGGGCAATTCGACAATGACCATGCCAGCCGTCGCATTGCCCAGAACAAGCTGTTTGCTCATATCCGGTTTATAGGTACCTGCCGTGTCGATCGAGATATAACCGTATGGCATCAGGCTGTGTGCAATCACGCGCCATTTTGTGCCGTCACTCATCACGGTGACATAGTCATTCAATGTGCTGATCTTGACGACGCGGTTATCGGGGCCATTCCCGCCATTTTCGCTGATTTGGACGATATTGGTTGTGTTGTCGATCTTTTTGATGGTCATCGTGGTGCCGGTATTGGCCGCGGCTGCCAAAGGCAGGCGCATCGTCACGGTGCCATTCGTCGCATTGACCAGATGCATCGTGTTGGTCAGGTCGACATCGATTGTCGCCGTGGCAACGGGGGCAATATGCGTCAGATTGTAACGTTGCATATCCATCGTCAAATCGCTGATACGCGTACGGCGCAGGCGGTTTTTGATCGGCGAACCGGCATTGACGGCGCTGTAACTGCCGTTGGATTCATCAAAAATATCCAGACCGCTTGAATTGGCGTCGAGATTGGTGATGGACGTATCCTGCGAACCGCTTTCCAGCCAGATATTCGGCACGGAGCCGGTGCTGTTAGTATAGAGATTGGCGATCAGGTTCCTGGACGTATTCGGACCGATGCGGAAACAGGCGACGGCGGTGGAGGCCAGGTGCGCTTCGCAATCCAGGAAGGCGTTATTATATTTCGCCGCCTGGATGTGGAAACCGGAGCCGGTGGAATTGCTGGTGCTGGAATTGACACGGACGGAATGGAATTTGTTACCCGCCGGTTCCTTGCCCGCGCCGGAGACCTGGATCCAGATGCCCGATACGGCAAAGGCATTGACGGCGATATTGTTGAAACTGTTCCAATAACATTGGTTGCTGATGTTGCTATAACCATCCAGTTCGATCCCGATATGGACGTTCTGGATCACGATATTCTGGATGATATTCTGCAAACATGGCGAGGTTTTGCCATAGAGGCGCAGGCCGGAATCACCGCTATCGATGGTCAGGTCGCGGATCGTACTGTATGAGCCGATCAGCGCCATCGTATCGAACGCATTGCTGTTGGCCTTGATCACGCTGGCTTTGCCATCCCCATAGAGCAATTTGCTGTCGGTGATTCCAATGGTCTGGGTTACACGGTATGTACCGGCCGGGACATAGACACAGGAATGTGCCGCCAGCGCGGTGATAATGGCATTCGTATCATCGGCGATGCCATCACCGACAGCACCGAAATCCTTGATGGATACGGATTCACGGGCTTTGTCGGTGAGGGTGCGCGTTACGGTACCGGTGCCGATGGCGGTGAAGTTCGGCACGCTGTAGGTGCTCTCCGTATCCATCATCGCCATCTGGCCGTCACTGTCGAAACCAAGGACTTTATTGGCGCGCTGCGTTTTGCCGGGCAGGACGGTGTTGAAATTATCCTCTGAAGGTTCGACATGTAGCATCGGCAATAAATCGCTGGCCAGCTGCTGGATGGAGCCGGCCAGGTAATCGAGTTCGTTATTCAATGCATTGGCCGAAAATTCACCGCCTTCGAGGAAATCGCTGATCCGTTGCAACGGCAGGCGGCGTTCCAGCATGATCACGACGTTATTCGCCGGGGCGGTGGCAAAGGTAATGCTGCCGCCATTACTTTGGCCCGCGCCGCTAAGGGTGAAACCGCTGGATTGCACGGCGTGATCCAGCGTGACGATCAGGTCGGAATCGCTGAAAATCGGAAAAGGGAAGGGAAAGACGGTCTGGCTGCCATTCCCGACATAGGTGATGCGCGGGATGATGTCATTCATTTTGATGTGATCGGTCATGATGATCCTCTTAATCGTTGAACAAAGATGACAATCGCAGATCGTCATAAGATTGGTTGAGGCTGAGCAAATTTTTACGTTGCTGGCTGTTGGCGGATTCTTGTAGCGCCTGGCTGCGCAAACTGTTCAGCTGGTCCTGTTGCTGTTGCTCCAGGTCGCTTTGCTGGGTCAGGCCCAGCAGGATCGCTTCGGCGGAACCATCGCTGCTATCAATCCCTTGTGCGCCCATTTGCGCACGTTGCCGGGACACCGCACGGCGCAGCGCATCGCGGCGGGCGGTTTCATCTTTGTCTGCCTGGATGGCGATTTGCTCCTGCTGGTTGCGGTTTGCGGTTTCGATTTGTTGTTTTTGCGCTTTATATTGTTTGTTTTGCTGTTGCGTGCGGTTGATGGTGCTGGCCACGCCGAGCGCAGTGGGCAGCACGCCTGAGAGAAATGAGAATCCAGCCATTATTCATTGACCTTTAGTTGCATGGTGACGGAAAGGATGGTGCAGGGGAGCGGCATATCCTGGGTGATCTGCCAGAGCGGCTGGCTGGAATCACGATGCCAGCCAAAGGCACGCAGTTTGATATCACCGCTGGTGAGTGGCGGCGGCGCATCGAGCAGATTGTCATGCCCCAGGCGCCGCAAGGCGATATCTTTAGGCCCGCGCCCGCTATCGATGGTGAGGGCCTGTGTATCGTGCAGACGGAAGGTGACATCGACCAGACGCAACGTGCGACCGACACCATCAAGCGTATAGGCATTGGCCGGCAATGGTTCGATGCGGTGGGTGAATTTCAATCCCATGATCACGTCACGCGCCGGTTTATCCAGCGTGACCATGCCGCTGATAACGGTTTTCGATGGCTGTACGATCCCATCGGCGATAATCTGCACCGTCTGGCCATCCAGATGCGACAGTCCGGACCAGGTGGCGGTCGGCGGATTGGCGGACCCACTGAGGGCGCTGTCCATCCGTGCATCAGCGGTGAATTTCTCGATCAGGTAATAGCCGTTGCGTTCGACCAGCACATACATGTCATTGCCGATGGCGCAGACCGACAGGAAATTCCCGTTCGTCTTCATCCGCGACCAGGCGGAAACACTTTCCGTCCGGTACAATGTCAAGGTAGCCAGCGTACCATCGCTTAAGGGGGCATAAAGAACACGCGATAAGGGATCAAAGGCTTGATCGACGGGTTGATTAAAGAGATGGCGCGCGAGAATGGCGAGATCGTTGGCCTGATAGGCCTGTTCGACATCGGCATAGAGGAATTCACGTAGTTCTTGCCCCGTGCGGCCGACGAACAATGTCGCACCATCCACATTCACGGGTGGAATATACCGTTCCATCACCGCACCGATCCGGGTCTGGCGGTTGAGCTGGATCGATTGCGGCGTCAAAGGCGAGCCGATGACGATCCATTCCGCACCGCTGGTAAAGACCTGCAAATGACGGCCGGAAAAGAGGGCGCGGATGGCGTTGACCTGGTCGGACAGGAGTGAGAATTCAATCGATTCATCATCCAGCCCGGTGCCTTTGTTGAAATTCCACAACTGGCCCGATTGCGAGAACCATAAGCGGTTCGGCAAATCGCGTGAGCCGCCAATGACCAGGCGGTCCTGGTGGAACACGGCGCATTGCGGCCAGCCGTGTAAAGGAGAAAAAGCCTGTTCCGCCCAATCGGTGGTCGGGTTGGTGTTGGCCAAGGTTTGAATCACCGTGGCATTGACGACGGTCGGTGATGAAATGGAATTGATCAGCACTTCCTTGCCTGCAATGCGCAGGCGTGTATTCGCATGTGTGGACTGGAAGACTGCGCCATTGGTGGTCAATGTGATTGTGCCGGTTGTCCCTGATGGCGTGATCGTCATGCTTTCAGCGGCGTATTTATAATAAGGCTGTTGCACCGCATTGGTGGTGCTATCCGTCTGGAATTCCCAATCGAGCAATTGCCAGGATGTATCGCCCAGGCGGATCAGTTTTTTCGGTGGGACGTTCGGATGGCACAGCAACAGCGTGTCGGCGCTTTGTGTCCAGGTGATCTGTCTGATCTGCTCTTCTGTCCAGGGGGCGGTGATGGTGGCGACCTGCACACCCTGGTGGTAAATCAGGATCGTGTGGTTGATGATGGCCAGCAGATAAGTTTGTTCGGTATTGAATTCAAATGCGACCAGGCGGCCGGGACCGGCAATCGCGTCGATAAAATACAGGCCATTCCGGCGCGAGACGCCGCCGGTCGGGTGAATCGTCACATTATCCAGTGTTTTCGCGCCATTTTCATAGGCGCGGAGATCGCCACGTCCCAACAAGAGTGGCGAGATTTCACCGGCGGTGAAACTGGTTTTTACCTGGCGGATGCGGGTCATGCATTCCTCGCATCGATCAGGTTAAAATCGATCAGCGCTTTTGGTGTGTCCTGATACGCATCGATTTTCTTGGCGCGGTCAAAGGACTGGTTGGCGATTTTATACAACGTGTCGGCACGGGACGAATTTTCCGTCAGCGGCAGGCAGAATTCCGCCGCCAGTTGCGCGATCAGCACCTGTTCAAAGAAAGGCGGTGCTTCGGCTTCGTCCGGGCGGAAGATATAATTGAGCATCACGGCTTCGCTGTCGGTCTGCAGCGTATTCCGGACGATGCGGTAAACCAGACCGTCACTCTGGCCATTGCTGCCGGCGGATAGGATGCGCAGGAAATCATTGGGTAATTGGAACGCATAAGAAAAATCCGCCTGTGGGGCATCGAGCAGACGCGGCAGGGTTATTTGCGTGGTCGCGAAACGCCACGGATAGGCCGAGAGCAGGGCGTCGCGGGTTGGCTGGTACAGGGCGAGGGCAATTTCCGCCTCGATCCGGTCGTCATAGAAAGACTGTATAGGATGCGCACCGATCTTGAGCAGGGCACGGCTGCAGATGGCTACGTCGCTAAGCGCCATGAGAGACTCCTGAAAAAAGAAAGAAAAGATGCGCCAGCGATACCGGGGGAATCGTTTATCGCTGGCGCGTTTTTCACAACATGAGGGAATGTTGCAAAAAGCCGTTACGCATAGGCCGCGATTGTCACGGCACCACCAGTGGAGGCGGTGACGCTATAGATTTTCGCGACCAGGGAACCGCCATTGCTGGTGTTGGCGAGGATCAGATCGCCCTTGCGCAGCAGGTCGGCGGCATCGTTGAAATAACCGCCACCGGTCGCGGTTGCATGTGTATCCGGTGTCGTGTAGTGCCACAGCGTGAACCCGTTCGCATAGGACAACACGGAAAGATTGCGGGCTGAGTAAGCCATGTGATTGCTCCTTATTTTGTTGGGGTTAAGCTTCGCTGCATTCGATGACGACGACGCCCTGGCTGTCGATCAGGCCGGCACCCTGGCTCATCATGTTATTGACGAAGTGGGCGGCCTTATCGCCGTGCCAGGAGATATCCGACTGGATATCCGACCCGACCGCATGGCCGATAGCCGTCTTGTGGTACCAGAACGTCTTGCGGATATTCGTCGCAACCGGCAGGCCCGCATGTGGAATCCATGTCGTGCCCAGCCATTTTTTCGCCTGTGTCATATTGAACGGCAATTGGTCGGGACCGACATAATCGGCGCTGGCGAATTCCTTCAGTGCCAGCAATTCGGCCCATTGTTTCCAGCCGACGACGGCATAACGTTCGCCGTCATCCGGCACATCCACCGCGCCCAGCAATTCCAGGGCTTTCTGGATTTTCGCCAGTGTGATGCCGGTGGAGGCATGGACAACAGAGTTGGACGATGCGTTCAGGGCGGCGATGATCATCTCGTCGCTCTTGCGGCCCAGCGCATAGGCACCGGCATTGGTGATAACGCCGCGTTCGTCGATATTGGTTTTCAGCTCGTCGAGTTTATCGACCCAGTCGCCGGCATAGTAATCCTGCAACGTCACTTCGACGATACTGTGATCGATATTCATCACCGGCACATTGCCGTGACGGGATTTGGTCGACGCGATGCCTTTGCCGACTTTCTGGAAGATCGTGCTGGCGCCGACAACGTTGTTCTTGCTGCGCACGGTGCCACGGAGTTTGGACCCCATACGCTGATAGGCGGTAAAGACTTCCGCCTCAAACTGCTTGATAAAAGCCTGGTCAATGGATGTTGCCATCGTTTCCTCGCTTGTAAAAATGTCAAAAGGAAGACGTGCAAAACGGTTGGCAACTTTGAGACAAAGTCGGCCGCAGGCAGGTCGGGAAAAGATGGGCGGAAGGGGTCCGTTATCCGAGGGAGAAGAGGCGCTGGGCCGTTTCCTCAAAAGCACCGGAAAACCCGGCGTTAAATCCATTATAGGATATTATTCCTATATCGTCAAGGGGCATTTTTATGTGTGGTTGATTTTTTGTTTCAGCCACAAAAAATCCCGGATACCACAGGGGCAATCCGGGATATGAAGGCAAGGAATAAAGTTTAAAGGGCGTAGGCCGATCTTTGTGATTTAACCGGCAGCGGTTTTACATCTTGCACGTTGATGTTATTTTCAAGACGGTAGTTCAATAAGTCGGATCCGCTTTCGTAATAGTGTTTAGTGCTGTGTTGTGCATTGCCGCGGCTGCTGATCCAGGCTGCTTTTTTCTGTGCGTATGTGTTCATCATGTTGTCCAGATAGGGACTTGATGGCGGCTGAAATTTTTCTTCTGTTTGGGAAGCGGTCTTTGAATGGTCTATATTATTATAAACTATTTTCGAGCCGATATGACCTATGATGCTTGTCATCGCTAGGGCTATGGTACCCAGAAGAAGATTGGCAGATTGTTGTGGCGTCACACCAAGAGTATCCAGCGCGTTTGCCATGAAATTATCCTTATCGCCGCTCATACGGCCAGCGATGCCATAGACCACACCCATTGCACTGGTGGCATTTATGATAGCACTGCCCAGAAAGACACCCGGCATATAGCCTATTTTTTTAATAGTGGATTGCTCAAATTGGAACATGTTAAAACCTGTCATCACGAAAGAATGAAATAATGTGAAAGAGACGGTACCATATCTTTAATATTATGTCAATATAAATTTCAGGATGGAAAACTTACGCCCAGCCTGCCAAAATGGTTAAAATAAGAAAAGGTACCCTCAAAATGGCCTCATTTTCTAAGATATTGAAAAATAAAATCAATCCGGTTTTCCACAAAGTTGCAGAGAAAGCCGGGATGAAGAAACCGACACCCCTGGCCGGAGAGAATACGATGGGCGCTTTGTTGCGTTTTCTGCTGATTAATGCGGTGTCCGTGATCGGGGCGAAACTGATCAATGAAGCGGCGGAATATGCCAGCGAGAAGTTCCGTG
>DASWYT010000203.1:0-6996 GCA_036404835.1 Alphaproteobacteria bacterium
TTCATCCAGCACATCCATGTGCAATTGTGTACGGGCAAAAACCGGACCGTACTGGAACGATGCGAAACCGCCCGCCAGAGCCGTGCCATCAATATCACCCATGCCACGAATGCGGTCGCTATCATCGTCACGACCTGGATCGTACAACAGGGATACACCAAGAGCCCAATTGTCATTGGACAGGATCTTGTAACCAAGACCTTCATAAGTCTGCATCATCGCCTGGCGGTCATAGACCAAAAAGGCATTGTGATATTCCAGATCGATGGCCGGTGTGAACACAGCTTCGTAATCATCGGAACCGAAATATTCAGGAGAAGCACCAACGCCGACTGCAACCGTCAATTGCAGATCACCTGGTAAATGGCTGTCCGTGTTGCCGCCCGATTGCGGTGTCGCGTTCGCGGCAGAACCGTAATTGGCGTTCGGATCGTAACCGTAATCCTGTGCCTGTGCCGCATGGGCGCCCAGGCCGATCAGCATCGTCGTCGCCAGCAGAACCAGTTTCTTGGACAATAAAGGGGATAATTCTGTACGCATGAGGGCCCTCTCCAGATATTAATAAATATTAACTCTGTTTCAGCACTCAAAGATTAATGAATGGTGAAGGGATACCCACAATATAAAGAGCTAAAAAGTCAGTTTTGCGCAATATTTTTGTTTATTATGACTCAGTTTTTGATTATTATTTCTAAATATACATAATTATAGTTTTTACCATGTCCTATATGCCTTCTTTATCCGCCACAGCCGAGCCATTGGCCTGGAACGATGCATGCGCGATTATGCATCACACCTATCAATATATTCAGTCCCAGGATTCATTGCGTGATGCGTATGCCTATTATGAGAGTCACCATACGGACGGCATGCATATCGAACGCGACAGCCTGTCTGAACAGGATGAATACGCCATCATTTTACGCAAAATCATGCCTTTTGCAGAAAAAGGTTATCACCCTGCACAAAAGATGCTGAAGACAGCGGAATCCAATACACTCAATATCATGTGGTTCAAACAATTACCAAGTCTGGCCTATTTGATTTCCCCGAATAATAAAAACATTTCCTATCATACGCGTGAACTTGGTGGCATGATGCATGTGATGGCCAGCAATATGATGAACATCCTGGAACAAAAACCGGACGATATCATTGCGCTGCAGGAACAACATGGTGTCAGTATCGCCGATGTAGCCCGTGTCAGAGATGATGCGATTGTCGCAAGACCTTCTTCTGTCTGGCAAGCTTTTATAGATGCCGCCAATCCCCATCGTGCGTGGATAAAAGAACGGTATAATCAATATCTGACTGATTATATGTGTTGTTCAGAAGATCTGGGCGTGATGCGTCGCTCATCTTTTTTCACGAAATCCAGAACAGATCCCGACGGCCCCACTGAAATTCTCACTGTTTCGTAATATATATCAACGCATCCCAGGCGATAACTTAAACACGCTATCGCGTTTATGTTGTGGCGGCTGTACCGGAATTTCCGTTTTCGTCTGCGGCACAGAATCCAGGTCTTTTTTCATTTCCTCACGGTGATGCATGCCGGTGAGTACACCCGCCATTGAGCCAAATAACGTGACGATGAAAGCCGCACCATAAGCCCGGTCGCGTGCCAGGCTGCGTACGCGGTCCGCCGGGATACGTGCATAGACATCGTGTGTCTTGCTTGCGATATCCATATCCCGGAAGGCTTCAGGACCCAGTTTTTCGCGCAGGCCTTTTTTCTCTTCCCGGATAAATTCTCTCGTCCGGCGCATGGCCGTGCTGTATGTTGCGTACGATACCCCACTGGCCATGATAAATGTGCCAAGCCCCAATATCACAGCCGTTCCATAAGGTGCCGCCGCCCAGACAGAAACACCATGCGTCACCAGACCGGATACAAGACCGGTTTTCAGAGTGGGGAATTTTTTACTTATCTTCATCGGGATCACATCTTTCAGTACAGAGCGAACAAAAGCTAAAGGCTTTTATATAATATGTCAACAAAAATTCCATGAACCTTGGCACATGCGTCCAAAAAGGCTATACCTGAACGGTCATTTTAACTCTTTGGACTGTCCCGTGAGCTCATCTCCATCCGATACAGCGACGAAAGCCGCCCGCAGCCGCCCGCTCTCCCCGCATCTGCAGATTTTCCGCTTCAGCATCCCGATGCTGACCTCGATCCTGCACCGCATCACCGGTGTCGCCCTGGTCGGTGGTTCGTTCGTATTGCTGTGGTGGCTGGTCGCCCTGGCACAAAGCCCTGAAGCCTATGGCACCTTCGTCACCATCGCGCTGCATCCGTTGGGCCAGATCTGTCTCGCCGGCTGGACATGGGCGTTCTTTTACCAGCTGCTCAATGGTGTGCGCCACCTGGTCTATGATACCGGCACCGGTTTCAAACTGAAAACAACTTATTTCACCGGCCGTCTGGTTCTGGTTCTGTCCGTTATCGCCACCGCCGCGTCCTGGTGGTGCTTTTACAATCATTGAGGTCCGTTATGACTGACACGAAAATCGCCTCGCCTTTGGCCAAAGCACGCGGCCATGGTTCCGCCAAGAGTGGCACCGAACATTGGTGGATGGTCAAAGTGACCTCCGTCATCCTGATCCCGCTGACCTTATGGTTCTTCCTCAATCTGATGTGCCTGATCAGCACCGGTGCCGTCTATGAAGATGTCATCGCCTGGATTCAAAAACCCTATGTCACCGGCCTGATGATCGCGTTCCTCGCCGTGAATTTCTATCACGCAGCCATTGGCGGTGTTGAAGTCATTCTCGATTACGTATCGCATCGCGGCGCACAGGTCGCGTCGATCATGCTGTATAATATTCTCTGCGCGGCCGGTGGTTTGGCCAGCATCATTGCCGTTCTCTATATTGCTTTCCGGATGTAACTGATCATGACAACAGAAAACGCTTACCCGATTACTTATCATGATTACGATGTCGTCGTGGTCGGTGCCGGTGGTGCCGGTTTGCGCGCCACATTCGGCATGGCTGAAAAAGGCCTGCGCACCGCATGTTTGACAAAAGTTTTCCCGACACGTTCGCACACCGTTGCCGCGCAGGGTGGTATTTCCGCCGCGCTGGGCAATATGGGTGAAGATGACTGGCGTTACCATTTCTATGACACCATCAAAGGGTCCGACTGGCTGGGCGATCAGGATGCGATTGCATACATGTGCAAAGAAGCCATCCCGGCGATTATCGAACTGGAACATTACGGTGTGCCCTTCTCGCGTACGGCAGAAGGCAAGATTTACCAGCGCGCCTTTGGCGGCATGACCACACGCTATGGCGAAGGCCAGGCGATGCGCACCTGTGCCGCCGCCGACCGGACCGGTCACGCGATTTTGCATACGCTGTACCAGCAATCATTGAAACACCGCGCGGAATTCTTTGTCGAGTATTTCGTGCTCGATCTGTTGATGGACCCGCAAAGCGGCGATTGCCTGGGTGTCCTGGCCTGGAGCCTGGATGATGGTTCGCTGCATGTGTTCCGCGGTCACCAGACCGTGCTGGCCACAGGCGGTTACGGCCGTGCTTATTTCTCCTGCACATCTGCCCATACCTGCACCGGTGACGGTGGCGGTATGGTTGTGCGTGCCGGATTGCCGTTACAGGATATGGAGTTCGTGCAATTCCACCCGACCGGTATTTACGGCGCTGGCTGTTTGATTACCGAAGGCGCGCGTGGTGAAGGCGGTTACCTGACCAACGCCACCGGCGAGCGTTTCATGGAACGTTATGCGCCACATGCAAAAGACCTGGCATCCCGTGACGTTGTGTCCCGTGCGATGACGATGGAAATCCGTGCCGGTCGCGGTGTCGGTAAAGAAAATGACCACATCTTCCTGCATCTGGAACATCTGGGTGCCGAAGTCATTCACCAGCGTCTGCCGGGTATTGCCGAAACGACGCGTATTTTCTCCGGCGTCGATGTCACCAAAGGCCCGATCCCGGTTCTGCCGACCGTGCATTATAATATGGGCGGTATCCCGACCAATGTTCATACCGAAGTCCTGAACCCGACCGAGAGCGATCCGAACCGTGTCGTCAATGGTTTGATGGCCATCGGTGAAGCGGCATGCGTATCCGTACATGGTGCGAACCGTCTGGGGTCCAACTCGCTGCTCGATCTGGTTGTGTTCGGCCGCGCTGCTGCCATTCGCGCCTCTCAAACCGTAACAGCCGGTGCGTCCCACAAGAAACTGCCACAGGATGTTCTCGATAAGGCTGTCAGCCGTTTCGACAAGATCCGCAATGCCAGCGGCAACACCGCAACGGCCACATTGCGCCTGCAGATGCAGAAAACCATGCAGAATAATTGCGCGGTCTTCCGCACCAAGGATGTTCTGGATGAAGGTGTCGTCAAGATCGATGAAACGATGAAGGGCTTCAGCGATATTGGCCTGAAAGACCGTTCGATGGTGTGGAACTCTGACCTGGTGGAAACGCTGGAATTGGATAACCTCCTCGTTCAGGCCGTGGCCACGATGCATTCCGCGCAGAGCCGTCTGGAATCACGCGGCGCGCATGCACGTGAAGATTACCCGAACCGCGATGACGTCAACTGGATGCATCATTCCATCTGCAACGTTGATCCTGACAATGGCAAAGTCAAACTGGGCAAACGTCCGGTGACATTGACCAGCGGGACGGATGAAGTCGAACCTGTGCCGCCAAAAGCGCGTACCTATTAATGGTACAATCTTTATTCTGTTTCGGTTTCGGCTATGTGGCACAATATCTTGCGCCGCATATTGCCGCACAGGATGGCCTTGTCTGGGGTACGCAACGCGACGTAAAACCGGGCGCTCCCCTCTTCCCCTATCACGGCAATGAAGATTTGCCCGACGACGCACGCGATGCGCTGGCGCAGGCTGAGGCGATGCTGATTTCCATCCCGCCGGATCTGCATGGCTGCCCGGTGGCCCGCCATATCGATGATTTCCTGCACGACAAAGACAATCTGCAATGGGTGGGGTATCTCTCCACCACCGGTGTCTATGGCCATGCGGATGGGGATTGGGTCGATGAATTATCGCCGACTCATCCGACATCGGACCGCGCCGAGCAACGCATCCTGGCCGAAGAGCAATGGCTGCAATGGGGACTGGATAACAATATCCCTGTCCATATTTTCCGTTTGAGCGGTATTTACGGGCCAGGCCGTTCGCCATTCGACAAGATCACCAAAGGCGACACGCAAATCATCCATGCGCCAGGCCATGTCTTTAACCGCATTCATGTCGCCGATATCGTCAATGTGTTGTTATCCAGCATGGATAACCCGGATGATGGCGCGATCTATAATGTCAGTGACGATCTGCCCGCCAGCCAGCAGGATGTGATGCAATTCGCGTTTGGCCTGTTGCAGGAACCGGCACCTCTGCCTGTCGATCTGGACGATGCGGTCTTAAGCCCGATGGCGGAAGAATTTTACCGCGACAATAAGCGCGTCTGTAACGAGAAGATCAAGAATGCTTTGGGCGTGGTTTTACGCTATCCGACTTACAGCGAAGGGCTGATCGAAATCTTTGCCGATCACAAGCCGAATTCCGGTGCCAGGACAACGTGACCATTTTCATAGGTCACATATTTGTACGGATCGTCCACCAGTAACGCCGCGCCATCGAGATCGACATATTTGGCATTGCACGCCAGAGCCAGCAGATAAGCCGGCCAGAGCGATAAGGATGTCGAGCCCATACAGCCGATCATGATATCGAAATTCATCTCAATCGCCTGTTCCGCCATGCGCAAGGCATGATGCAGACCACCGGCTTTGTCCAGCTTGATATTCACAACGTGATATTTTTCCTTGAGTTCCAGCAGATCGGCGACGGTGTGACAGGATTCATCGGCTGCAATCGGGATCGGCGATTCAAAACCGCGCAGGAATTCATCAGCACCGGTCGGCAAAGGCTGTTCGATCAAGATCACCGGATAAGATGACAAATCGCTCAATAATTTTTCAAATGTCTCCGGTGTCAGCGCTTCATTGGCATCGAGAATAAATTGTGCATTCGGTGCCACGGCGGAAATGGCTGCCAAACGATCGATATTCAAACCGTCATTGCCGATCTTCATTTTCAACGTCGTGAAAGCAAGACGTTCCTGTGCCATTGCTGCCATTTTTTCCGGCGTATCAATGCTCAGAGTAAATGCGGTCAGGATTGGGCGCGGCGTTTCTTTGATTCCCAGGAAACGGCGTGGTGAAATGCCATGTTGTTGCGCCGCCAGATGGGTCAGCGCCGTATCGAGCGCAAAACGCGCCGGACCGGCCGGTAATAACGGCAGGCTCTGCAAGGTCGGGTCATGGCGGCAGAAATCTTCCAGCTGGGCCGCAACCGATTCCGCCGTGTAATTATAACACTTCAAAGGGACACATTCACCGATACCAGTTTTACCCTCATGGTTGATGGCGATTTTAACCACCTGGGCTACGGTCTTGATTTCACGCGAAATCTTGAACCCTTCGCCCGCGAAAGGATAGTTCTCAATCGTAATGTCATATTTTGTTTGACTTGTCATATTTTTATAAATTATTCTGTTGCTATGCCTTTGGAAACCATCCCATTTTCTCTGTCAAAAGTCCAGAACCATGAACGGTTCTGCGAGGTGCTGCAAACAGTGGCGGAACGCGTAAAAGGAAAAAAAGAGTTTCTGGATTTCGAACCGATCGAACAAAATCCATACCATCCGGTTCAAAAAAAATTCCATCATGATCTGTATGCACAAATCATAACGCAGGGTGCGGGATCCCACTATAACCGCCTGGCGATGACAAGAGATGCAATTGAAGACTATAGAAAAGAGGCCAAATATTTTAGTGATATAACGATTGATCGTCTTTATTATCAGAATTTGCGTTATATCAATGATGAAAATCATATTGATTATATCCTGACCTATCGTCAGCGGTACCCGACCGAAACATATGACCAGGCTTTCTCATGTTTCCTGGAAGCCAAAAATATCATTGGAACCCAC
>DASWYT010000204.1:0-3069 GCA_036404835.1 Alphaproteobacteria bacterium
CATTTTCTTTTGCAATGTTTTCTGGTCCGGGAACTGGCGGATGGATTCGACCAGATATTGATAGGATTCACGGTCATTGGCGACTTTCTCGCCGAGGAACGGGATGACATTGAAGGAATAAAGATCATATGCCTTGCGGAAAAGCGACGTCACGGGCTTAGAAAATTCCAGACAGAAGAAACGCCCGCCCGGTTTCAATATGCGATACGCATCGGCCAGAGCCTTGTCGATGCGCGAGACGTTGCGCAGACCAAAGGCGATGGTGTAGAGATCGAACGCATTGTCGGCGAAGGGCAGTTGCTCGGCATTGCCTTCGACCCATTGCAGTTTGTTCATCAAACCACGGTCAATCGCACGCTGTTGCCCAACCTCCAGCATGGCCGGATTGATATCGGACACGGTGATCTTGCTGTTGCCGTTTTTATCTTTCGTCGCGTCATGTAACAGGAACGCGATATCGCCGGTACCACCGGCCACATCGAGACATTCCATGCCCGGACGCGGGCGGATCAGACGGATCAGGCGGCGTTTCCACAAACGGTGCATGCCGCCCGACATCAGATCGTTCATGATATCGTAATTACCGGCAACACTTTCAAAGACGCTGCGCACGCGCCCCATCTTGGCTTCGGCACTGGAGACTTCCTCAAAGCCGAAAAAATGCTCGTCGGTCTTTTTTTCTTTTGCCATTTAGGATGCTTTGTGTCGCATGGTCGGGAAGGCGATGACATCACGGATGGACGGGCTGTTGGTCAACAGCATGACCATACGGTCGATACCGATGCCCAAACCGCCAGTCGGCGGCATACCGTATTCCAGAGCGGTGATGAAATCGAGATCGAGATATTGTGCCTCGTCGTGACCGGCTTCGCGTTTCGCGACCTGGTCCTTGAAGCGGTTATATTGATCAATCGGATCGTTCAGTTCCGAAAACGCATTGGCCAGTTCCCAGCCATTGACGTAGGATTCAAAACGCTCGGTCAGGCGCGGTTCTTTGCGGTGCGCTTTGGCCAGCGGCGAAATATCACGCGGCAGGTCGATCACATGGATCGGCTGGATCAGCTTATGTTCGACTTTCTCGCCAAAGAAAAGTTCGACCACTTCACCCCAGTTCATGAATTTCTCAACCGGCAATTTGTGCTCTTTCGCCAGCTTACGCGCTTCGTCATTGTCGGTGATCGTCATGAAATCGATGCCGGTTTCTGCCTTCACCAGATCGACCATGCTCTTGCGCGGCCAGCCCGGGGAGAAATCGATATCCTGGTCGCCATATTTGATTTTCAACGTGCCATTGGCGGCCAGACAGGCATTCGCCACGATCTCTTCGGTGATATCCATGATGTCATTATAATCGGTATAGGCGATATACAATTCCAGCATGGTGAATTCAGGATTATGCTTGACGGACGTACCTTCATTGCGGAACACGCGGCCCATCTCATAGATACCATCGGCCAGACCGCCGACGATCAGGCGCTTGAGATGCAATTCAATGGCAATGCGCAGCGATAATGGCATGTCCAGCGCATTGTGATGTGTCATGAACGGACGCGCGGTCGTGCCACCCGGAATGACGTGCAGGGCCGGAGTTTCAACTTCGATATAATCTTTATTGTTCAGCGTCTCGCGCACGGACTGGATGATGCGGGAACGCTTGCGCAATGTCTCGCGGCTTTCCTCATTGGCGATCAGATCGGCGTAACGCATACGGTAACGCTGTTCGATATCGCTCAAGCCGTGGAATTTCTCCGGCATCGGCTGCAGTGATTTGGTCAGCAATGTCACGGCTTTTGCATTGATCGTCAGTTCGGAACGCGGCGTGCGGCGGACATAGCCGGTGACGCCGATAATGTCACCTAAGTCCAGATGCGCGATATGCGCCAGCTGCTCTTCGCTCAAATCCTGCTTGTGGCAGAAAATCTGGATTTTTTCCGATGTGTCGGTCAGATCGATAAACATGCCGGAATTGCGATAGGCGGTGATACGACCCGCGACCGTGACACTGTCTTCCGTGACCGCGCCATCGGCCAGGTCTTTGTATTTCTCATGCAACTGGGCGGCCTTGCTATCCGGCTTGAAAGAATGCGGATACGGGTCGATGCCCTGTTGCTGGAAATAAGCCAGATTGTGCAATTTGCCGTCGCGGACGATATTGCTTTCCAGGCCGTTGATCAGATCTGTTGAGGAGTCGGTCATTAGAATTACCCAGTTACGAATTGATAGGCTTAGTCTAATGGCTCAGGCGAAAAGGTCAAAGGCTTCGCAGGCTTTGTGCCGGTAAAATCCCAGCAATTGGCTATGATTTTTCAACTGGCGACGGACCTGAAAACCGGGATGGCGCATGCGCCAGGCGGCCAGCGCCCCCAGACTGTGCAAAATCAGCCCGTGGAAATTACATTCCGCCGCGCGGGCGATACGTTGCTGCCAGGCCAGATAACCACCGGCAAGGACATGCTGGCGCAATACAAACGGGATCACACCGTCATGGGTATTTTCAAGATCGGATAAGGACATCGGGGGAATTTCTCCTGGTTAGACATGAATATTCCCCCGGTTTTTGACTATATTATTGGCTGACCCATAAAATACGAGCGATCCAGGCCAGGTCCTTGCGGGCCATGGGAATATCCTGGAATTCCTGGTTCAGCGATTTCAGTACGATCTGGGTCGGGCTGATGCGCGCCAGATGTTTCGCCATCACTTCGCCTTTTTTTGTGCGGACGACGACACGGTCACCACGGCGCAATTGCTCCGTATTCGGCGAGACAATCAAGATGTCGCCGTCGCGGTAAAGCGGTTCCATCGAATCGCCGGCTACTTCCAGCGCATAGATTGCCGGATCGTCCATCTTTGGAAATTCAATCGTGTCCCAGCCATTCCCGGCCGGATAGCCGGCATCATCGAAATAACCGGCCTGGCCGGCCTGTGCACAGCCGATGATCGGAATCTGGCGGGCACCGTCTTTGTGATCCTGTTTCTTGCCGCGAATGAAATCGGCCAGTGTATCGAGCGACTCATTGGTGATATCGAGAATCTTCGCCAGCGATTCCGTCGATGGCCAACGGGCGC
>DASWYT010000205.1:0-3747 GCA_036404835.1 Alphaproteobacteria bacterium
ACCTTCTTCCCTGCTGGAACGCCGCCCGGATATTCGCAGCCAGGAAGAAAATCTGAAAGCCGCCAATCTCAATATCGCCATTGCGCGCGCGAATTTTTATCCCTCCGTTTCACTTGGCCTGAATGGTACAATCGGTTCCAGCCCGATATCCGATCCGGTTGCGTTGGGAACAGGTTTGATCGGTTCCGTTGCCGCACCGATTTTCAATGGCGGGCAATTACAGGGCCAGCTTGACCTGAGCAATGCGCGTAAACGTGAAGTGGCCGAAACGTATAAAAGCGCTGTGCTGGTTGCGTTCCGAGAAAGCGAAGAAGCGTTGGCTGGCATCACCGCTGCAACGGAACGTGAAAAATCCCTGCTCACCGCCCGTGACCAATCCCGCCGTTATTACGATATCGCGCGTGAACGTTACACCAGCGGCGCGGATGATTTCCTGACTCTGCTCGATGCGCAGCGGACACTTATTCAGGCAGAAGATAATTATACCCAGGCACAGCTGGATCGCCTGAGTGCGGCCCTGTCCCTGTTCAAAGCCATGGGTGGCGGCTGGAACGCGGCCGAAAACTAGACGATTGTGAATAATTGATAGAATTGATGTATCTCATTGACGGATAATTCCCGGCGCAGATGCAAACGGCACAATAATGTTTTGCCGGCAACGCATTGTGTACCAATCGGGATCATATCGCTGATGCCAATCACCGGATCGATCTGGTCTTCGACACGCACACGGCCCGCGCCCATTTCCACCAGCCACAGACCGATCTCACGCGTGCGCATGGCCCGCAGCAGACCATTGCCCGGCACCATGATATCGATGATTTTCGGTGCGACCGGGATTATTCTCTTATAATCATTGATCAGATTGGCAGGGCCGCCCTGGGCCGCGATCATGCGGTTGAAAATCTCCGCTGCCTTGCCATTATCCAGCACGGTTTGCGCCTGGCGCTTGCCCTGGATACGATCCATGGCCTTGCCGCCTAGCACCAGCATTTCAGCAAGCAAATCCTTCGTCACATCATGCAGACGCAAATCACGTCTGTCACCGCGCAGATATTCGATTGCTTCGACCAGTTCGACGGTATGGCCGACACTGTGGCCGAGAACGGAATTCATATCGGTCAGGACCGGGGTCAGCCTCAGGCCTGCCAAGGCTGCCGTTTTCTGCAATGATTGTCCCAAAGCCTCAGCTTTGGCTTTATCAGCCATAAACGCGCCATTGCCGAATTTCACATCGATGACCAGACCCTGCAAGCCCGCGGCAATCTTTTTCGACAGGATCGACGCGGTAATCAGTTCGATATTTTCGACCGTCGCAGTGACATCGCGCACAGCATAGATACGGCCATCCGCCGGTGCGAAATCCGCCGTCTGGCCGATGATCGCACAACCCAGATCAGCCACTATTTTCTGGAACTGATCAAGCGACAAAGCACTGTTGAAACCTGGAATCACATCCAGCTTGTCACGCGTTCCACCCGTATGCCCCAAACCACGCCCGACAATCATCGGCACATACAAACCACAGGCCGCCGCCATCGGCGCCAGCATCAGGCTGACCTTATCACCGACACCGCCGGTTGAATGTTTATCGATCACCGGCCCGTTCAGGCCTTTCCAGTGCAGGACTTTACCGCTATGAACCATCGCCATGGTCAGGTCGGCCACTTCCTGTGGGTTCAAACCGTTCAGCAACGCCGCCATCGAAAATGCGGCAATTTGTGCATCGCTGATTTTATTCTGTGCCACGCCATCGACATAGGCCTGCAACGTCGCCTTGTCCAAAGTCTTCTTATCGCGTTTCAGTCGGATGATATCCTGTGGCAGCACGTTATACCTGGCCTATCGTTGCAAGAAATTGACCAGCGCCTGATAGGCTGGTGCGATAAGAGGAAGCCGTTCACGCGTCAGGTCGCGTATTTTTCTATCCGCTGCATTGATCGTTTCTTTGGGATCAGATGGCGGGTTGTCCAGAATTCCGGCAATCGTTTCCGCCAGAGCTTCCGGATGGAATTGTGTTGCAGCGATATGACCGTCGCGGGTCTGCCACGCCGTCAGGGCGCCTTTTTCATCATGCGCCGCAATCACGATATCACGGAATTCACAAGCCTTGTTCAGATCATGCACCGGCATCACCTGATAGAAACGGCTTTCCAGCGTATAGAAATCCGTCGTCGGGAAAACCGGATAAGCATCACCCGGCAATGTTTCAGCCTTCTGTGGATGAATGCCCCACAAAGCTTCATCGCGGCGGCTCAATGCGCCCAGGCCCCAGGCCTGGGATATCATTTGAAAAGAATGGCACACCAGAAAAACATGTTTCGGTGATGCGGAGTTATTTTCATTATGCAGGCGAATGCGCTCGATCAGATCGATATAGGCTTGCCCCCAGTTTCCCAGTTCACGCGGGTCACCCGGTCCGCCGGAGGATAATAACAGATCGAAATCATCCAGGTCGGGCAAAGGCTCGCCGATGCGGATATCATAGGTGCCTACCAGCCGCCCATGCGCCCCCGCCAGTTCCTCCAGCGCCCGCAGGCCCGGGGTCGGGATACCGTCACACATGCTTATCAGGGCAATTCGCTTCATTTTTAAACCGGGCATATCTGTCTTCATAGAGTCCCTCATCTTAGGCTCCCAACTCTAAATTATGCGCTAAGAGCAAATCCCGCAGAAAAGATAAAGAAAATAACAATTTAAATTATGAAAACATCAAAAAGGATTTTTCTTTTGTTTTCAAACCCGGAAATTAAGATTTAAAGACCGGGTCCCAAACAATTAATACGGCAAAATCCTTGACAATGACCGCTTAAACAGGCTATAAACCCCAAGCTTAAGATTTTTACTAAGGATTCGTGCGATGACCCGCAAATGTATTGTCACCGGTAAGACCGTTATGACTGGAAACAATGTTTCCCACGCCAACAACCGTACCCGCCGCCGTTTTCTGCCTAACCTGCAGAACACAACGCTGTTCAGCGAGAGCCTGGCCAAGGGTTTCAGCTTCCGTCTGTCCACCAACGCGATCCGTACGATCGAACATAAGGGTGGCCTGGATGCTTACGTGAAGGACACAGCCAAAACCAAACTGGCTCCTGAATTCCGCACGATTAAAAAGCAACTGGAAAACAAAGCTGCCAAGGCTGCTTAATCTGTTCCACTGCTGATCATGAATTTCAATCCCGGGCTTGTCCCGGGATTTTTTATTTGAAGGGATTTAGTTTTTCCCAAAAGCCGTTTGACTTCTTGGGTGGAGGCGGCAAATGCTCGAATTGATCGGTGAAACGTTGCAATTTGTCGAAGTAAGACTTACCCACCGATTCATTTCCATTTTGGATAGACACAACAGCACCAATAACCAAATTATTCACTTGCAGGGTTTTAAACATTGCCTCTGCGCTTTCATTTACGTTGGAAAGCTTCGCATGCAAATTGCGCATACCGAATGGATCATCTGGCTGACGCGGCATATTTGTCGGCTGTTGCTGGAATTTTGCCGTCTCTGTAAATTTAGTCATATAAGCCTTACCCAAAAAGTCCGCCAACGCGGCCGACCCTGGCTGAGCATCTAAAGGCACATTGCCAAGCATGCTCATAATGTCATGCAGGCTATTCTTATCCAACCAGGCCCGATACGCGTTTTCATCGCCAGCGAGTGGAAGATCCAAGGCGACATCGGATTTAACCTGATTAAATATTTGAAGCTTTGATTTAGTCATAAAAGAACCATATAATATATTTACAATT
>DASWYT010000206.1:0-8816 GCA_036404835.1 Alphaproteobacteria bacterium
ACAGCCCGTCCATATTTGGCCTATGCCGCCATCGGCGAATCATATCGCTCCCGTACATCCGTATGCCTGTCATTCTGCGCCCCGGACTTTAAGGCTCTGCCGTCCGAACAGCAGGCGAAGATCGTCACCCGGATCGTCACGTTGCTGGAACAGGAAAAAGCCGCTTTCGATGTGAAGTCCTACAGCACAGCGCCGTTGGGCTTGCGAATCTGGTGCGGAACCACGGTTGAACCGGCGGATATTACCGCTATCGGTCCATGGATCGATTGGGCCTATGCCACCGCCATGGCTGGTAACTAATTTTTAATCTCCCCTTTAACGTTTCTTTGCAAATAGATTTGTTACACTCGTCATAACTATAGCTGGACGGGTTTCGTGAGCGCAGAGACGACTAATAGTAATGGAACTGAGAAAAATGCCGGCGCCAAGCGCACGGCAAATACAAAGGCGTCCTCAGGAAAGTTCATTTTAAACGACCGTTACGAAATCTTCTTATCCCGTCCGGTCAGTGAATTCGAACATATCTATGCCGATACGTATGAAGCCATCGCCAAGGATGGCGGGCAATCTTATCTGGCCTATGTGATCAAGGACCGTTATCCGGCCCGGCTGGATGTGGCCGATTATCTGATCAAACAGGATATTCCCCGTTTATTGTCGATCAAGGATTACGGTGTCACTACTGCCTCGGATGGCAGCCAGCGCTTGGTCGTTCTGACCGACAAACCGTCGATTACGACACCGATCATGTCACGTCATCAATCAAAGCGCGCGCCGCTGCAGGAAGATGTGATCCGCAAGAATATTCTGCGACCGGTCGTCCAGGCTTTGAAAAACCTGCATGATGCCGATATTTTCCATGGCAATATCCGTGTCGATAATGTTTTTTGGAACAATGTTGAAAATGCTGAAGCCTTGCTGGGGGAATGCGTGACCAGCCTGCCGGGCTCCATCCAGCCAGCCAGTTATGAAACGATTGAACGCGCCATGGCCGATCCGTGTGGCCGTGGGGTCGGGGCCTTGGTCGAAGATGTTTATGCGCTGGGCATATTGGTGGCGATCCTGTTCCGTGGCACTGACCCGACAGCCGGTAAATCGACCAAGGCTATGATCGAAGACAAGATCAACCGCGGCAGCTTTACCGTGATGACCGAGGGTCTGCAATTATCCTCCAACCTCATGGAATTCCTGCGGGCCACATTGCATGACGATCCCCGTGCCCGCTGGACCATGGACCAGGTCTGGATGTGGGTGATTGGCAACCATGTGACGTCCAAGCAAATCGTGTCGCATAAAAAAGTCGGACGCGTGCTGGAATTCAACGGCACAAAATATATGAATTTACGCCTGATTGCCCGTGATCTACAGGATAATCCTGTGGAAGCGCTTGAACTGATCGAATCCGGCAATCTGATCAAATGGCTGGAACGCTGCCTGCTGGATAAGGTCGTTATCGATACGGTTCAGGCCGCTATCAACCGCGCCAACTATAATAATAAAGGTACGGGTTACGAAGATCGCCTGTTGTGCATGGTATCCATGTCTTTAGACCCGCGCGCGCCGATCCGTTATAAGGGTTTGAGCGTGATGCCGGCCGGTATCGGCGGCATGCTGGTCGATGCCATTATCCGCGAACAACCGTTGCAGGTTTTTGCCGAATGCATCCGCGAGAAGCTGGCCTGGTTGTGGCTTGGCTATAAAGAAAACGAAGCAATGGATGCCAACGACCTGAGTAAGCGCTTCGATAATGTGTCAAAAATCATCCTGCGCCGTGGTATCGATTACGGTCTGGAGCGCTGTTTGTATGAATTGCTCATGGATGTCCCGTGCTTAAGCATGACCTTGTCGTCTTATTACGTTCTGACCTGTGCCCAGCTCTTGCAGGCGCTCGATAAAGTGGGCGAGGATAAAGCCCGTCCGCAACAGCCATTGGACCGTCATATTGCATCTTTCATCTCAACTCATGATCAGAAAGACAATTCGCTCTATTTGATCCTGGCGGAAGGGACCGATCCGTTGAAACGTCCCCTGGCTTTAGTGACCTTGTTCCAGAGCATGCAAAAACGCCATCAGGTGCCACCGCTCAGCGGCCTGGCCGATTGGTTGTCAAAGGATATTGAACAGATCGCGCAACGTTATCACAACCGCCGTTACCGCAAGAATGTTGTCAAGAATGTCGAATCCGATATTAAAGGCGGCAACCTGACGCGTTTATTGACATTGGTCGACAGTCCGCAGGAAATTGGACGGGACCGTTCGGAATTTGAACAGGCCCGTATCTTCTATCGCCGCCTGGAAAAAGAACATGATTATCTGGAAAGCAACCTCAAGCGCAACGATGTGTTTGGCCGGGCCACCGGTCGTCAGATCGCGGCGGTGATTTCAGGTGTCATGGGTGGTCTGTTCATGGCTGCAACCTTGTTAATGAAACTGACGAATTCGGATGCGGGAATGTAATCATGGCTAACCAACCAGCACTACCACCACCCGTCAAAAGCAGCGCTGGCAAAGGACTCTTTGTCGCTTTTATTTTTACGGTCGGTGCGATCATGTTGTTGCCGACCACATTGGTCCTGGCGGTCGGCCTGTTGCCGACATTTGTGGCGACATTCTCCGATAACAGCCGCGAACGTCTGGCGGGCCTGACGTTGGGGTGCATGAATGTGGCCGGTGTGTTGCCGCCCTTGCTGCGCCTGTGGAATATGGGACACACGGTCGAGAACGCCATCTTGATTCTGTTACAGCCTTATATGCTGTTGCTGATGTATGGCGGTGCGGCTATCGGTTTCCTGTTATACATCAACACACCATTGATGGTGTCTGGTATCCTGCGTCGCCAGGCGCAATATCGTCTCAAGACGATTGAGAAACATTATGCCGAGCTGCAGGAAGAATGGGGACCGGAAGTCGCCAATATATCGCTGCGCGAACAAAACGTCCCCCTGGTCGAACCAAAATCCTGATTTACGACGATGCTGCTTTTTGTATAGCTTCCAGCAAATTGTTATAGGAAGCCGGCGGCGGGGCTTCGAAATAAAGATCTTCACCGGTAAAGGGATGTGGCAGGCGCAGGGCGAAGGCATGCAAAGCCTGGCCGGGCAGGGCGCCGATCAAATCACGAATATGTTGCGGCATCTTGCCGATCAGCTGGATCGTTTGCTTATGGCCATAGGATTTATCGCCCAGCACGGCATGGCCGATATGATCCATATGCACGCGAATCTGGTGGGTGCGGCCGGTTTCCAGCTGGCAGTGAACCTGGCTGATCGTATAGCCTTCACCGATGCGGAAAATCTTTTGCGTGTTGTAATGGGTGATGGCGTTCTTGCCGCCTTCTGCCAGGACACGCATACGCTGGCGGTTTTGGGCATCACGGCCGATCTGTGTATCGACAGTCCCCTGCAATGGATTAGGCATGCCCCACACCAGGCATTGGTAATGGCGCTTGATATCGCGTGCCTGTAAGGCCTTGGCCAACAAATGGTGCGCTTGGTTGGTCTTGGCTACCATCATGACACCTGACGTATCTTTATCCAGACGGTGAACGATACCGGGACGACCGGCTTCGCTGCCATCTGACAGGGCGCCTTTTGTATGGGCCAGCAAGGCATTGACCAATGTGCCGTCATGACGACCGGCACCCGGATGAACAGCCAGGCCGGTCGGCTTGTTGATGATCAGCATATAATCATCTTCATACAATATATCGAGCGCGATGCTGGCGTCGGCCGTGACCTCGAAGACCGGGATATCCGGCGCATCGATGGTAACGGTCAAAGGCTGTTTCAGCTTCAAGGATGGGGTCAAAGTAACGGCCGGGACAGAACTGAGATGGCCGGCTTTGATCCAGTCCTGGATCTGGACGCGGGAATGGAGGGGCAGCAGCTGGGCCAGAACGGCATCCAGGCGCTTCCCTAAATAAGTTTCGTTGAGATCGAGGTGATAATGTGGCATAATGGTTGTATGCTAATTTAATCAGGCAAATTAACAAGCGCCTTTGCATGTCATACGATCAATTCCAAGAACCGGACGAAAAATTCTGGACCCCAGCCTTAAGAAGCCTTGTGGTCGTCAATCTCGTTTTCATTTTGCTGATCATCGTCGGGCTGGTCACGGTATTTGCCGCTTTCAACCCGGCTGTGCATGATTATATACTGGACATTTTTGACTGATTATAGGGCGTTTCCGGTACAGGCGGGTTCGGGATGTTTTTAAATTGACGCAAACCGTAATACGGAGCGTTAGTGTGTTTTTGTAACACATACGCCGCCTGGAAAGCACCGGCACCATGCCCGGCTTTTTGATGGCCTTCATCCGTTGCAGCAGATTGATAATAAGCCATGGTAAACACGCGAATCGCTGCGGTGAGGGATGTGCCCGGCCGTTTACGCTGGGCGATGGCCGTACAGAGCATATGAACCGAGCAATCCTCACGCCGGGCGATTTCCTTGAGACCCATCCACATTTCTTTTTCCAGCCGGACCGAGGTCCGGCGGCGGTCAATCATGACATTGTGGCTAATCAGGGTGCTGTTATTGGTTTTGCTGTTGGGTCCCGTTAAGCAGTTAACCAGTGATGATAAGTCCTCTTCCTGCGACATGTTCTTTTCACCTAAGGTTGTTCTTGTTGTCTTTATCTACCATAGATTGAATATATTTATCAATCATAAATAGAAAGATAGGCAAAAAAACAGGCAAGGCTGTTAAAATAGAGAGAAATATAAGGAAAAATAGAGGGTTAAATCAGCCAGGGAAAAGGCTGTTCCGTCACAACTACGGTTTTTCGGCTTTCAGGACCGGCGCCGGGGTCCATGGCATTGAACGCCGTGGCGGCGGTTTTGGCAGCTTTAGGCAGGTTTTTGATCAGGGATTCCTGGGCCTGTGGCCATTGCTCGCGCATATAGACACTCACAGAGGTGCCCAGACGTTTCACATCATCATGGCCAAATTTTTCTTGCCCAAAGACGGCAAACGGCACGGTAAAGCAGAACAGGGAAAATGTTATGAATCGTCTGAGCATGTAATAAACATAACATCACTATGTTATGAAAAGGTAAAGCGGGTGGTGGTTTTAAAGTCGGTCCCGTGACCTAGATTTTGAAATGCTCATTTCAAGCGTAAAAAACTGCTTTCAGCGCAGTTTTTTTAAAACGTTTTATTTTTACAGCTAAAGCGTGGGAAGATAATTACCCAACGCGGCGGGCGATGCGTTCCAGTTCGCGTTCGACCATGGATTGCACCAGTTCCGGCAGATGCTGGTCCAGCCATTCGCGCAGCATCGGGCGCACCATTTCCTTGACCAGGTCTTCCAGCGTCGTGCCGTCATTGCCGGCGCGGTTGATGCTGGTGCTGCGGGCCAGTTTGGCCATGATGGCCGCGGTGGCTGCGGTCGCTGTTTGGGAAACCAGTGGATCGGCGGTTTGAGCAACAGGTGCTTCGTCGGTTTCGTCAATCATAATGATCTCATCTTCTGTGGACTGGTCAAAATTCTGTGGCGGCGTAAAGGCCGGACGGGCCGGTGGTTCATCGGACGGGATATCGACAATCGTGCCTTCTTCATCGATCTTTTGCGTCAGTTCCAGCGGCTCTTCATCGTCTTCTGCGACAAAAGAATCGGCTTGTTTCAGGGCATCACTGAAACCGCCCGGTGATGCGGCGGCAGGCTGTTGAGCCTCGTCGTCATCGGCAATAATCCGGCGAATAGAACCGAGGATTTCTTCGATTGAAGGTTCTTCTGGCATTTTCGCATCACTCATCGCGTGGTCCTATGAAAATTCGTTTGTCCCGTTTGCGGGGTTCTTGCCCTCAAATTAGGCTGGAAACAGTTTACCATCGATTAATTGTATGCCAAGTGCTTAATAAGTCGGCATATCCGGATTGACCCGGCTGGCCCAGGCATGGATACCGCCCGTGATATTCACCGCCTGATAGCCCTGGGCCAGCAGGTAACCGGTAATCCGGGCGCTGCGGCCGCCATGGTGGCAATAGACGGCGATAGGCTTGTCTTTCGGCAATTCTCCAATCCGTTCAACGATCTGGCCGACCGGGATATGCACGGCACCGGGCAGGGAACAGACGGCAAACTCGTTATTCTCCCGCACATCCAGTAGCACCGGGGCATCGGTGCCTTCCAGTTTATCGGCTAATTCTTCGACGGTCAGGGCAGGCAAAACGGACATGAGAATGGCTCTCGGGTGACTAGAGGGTGTAACAGACTTTAGGCGCAATATTTCCATTTGGAAACTGGCCTTTCAGCGTTGCCCCTCTAGCTTGACTTAGCGTGTTGTGTTAAATTTCAACGTCTGGATAAAATAGCCCATTTGAGAGATTTTTATGCTCGTATCAACGGAATTTTTGAATCACTATCTGCCGATCCTGGTCTTTTTCGGACTGGCCGGTGGTTTGAGCGTCGCGATGATCGTCGCGTCATGGTTGGTGGGGATCAAACGTCCCGATCCGGAAAAACTCAGCGCTTATGAATGCGGTTTCGATGCATTCTCTGATGCGCGCGATAAATTCGATGTGCGTTTCTACCTTGTCGCGATTTTATTTACACTGTTCGATCTTGAAGTGGCGTTCCTGTTCCCATGGGCTGTGTCACTGGGCACGATCGGTTGGTTTGGTTTTGTCTCCGCCGTGATTTTCCTGGGCGTGCTGACAGTCGGTTTTATCTATGAATGGAAAAAAGGCGCCCTGGATTGGGAGTAGGATTGAATTATGAGTGAATTACCACAATCGGATTTCGGTGGCTTTAAGATCGGGAAACCTGTCCCGCCGGGTGAGACGCAAAATGCGATCATCACCAAAGCGCAAAACGAATTGCAGGAAAAAGGTTTTATCCTGACCCAGGTCGATGCGCTGATGGACTGGGCGCGTACCGGTTCCATGTGGCCAATGACCTTCGGCCTGGCTTGCTGTGCCGTTGAAATGATCCATGCGTATATGAGCCGTTACGATCTGGACCGCTACGGTATCGTGCCGCGTCCGTCACCGCGTCAATCGGACGTGATGATCGTTGCCGGGACGCTGACCAACAAAATGGCTCCGGCCTTGCGCCGTGTCTATGACCAGATGGCCGAACCGCGCTGGGTGATTTCGATGGGCTCCTGCGCCAATGGCGGCGGTTACTATCATTATTCCTATGCGGTGGTGCGCGGTTGCGACCGGATTGTGCCGGTGGATGTTTATGTCCCGGGCTGCCCGCCAACGGCGGAAGCTTTGGTGTACGGCATCATGCAGTTGCAAAAGAAAATCCAACGCCAAGACACGCGTATCGACAGATAAAGACGGTGCTAAGATCATGACAATCGAAAAACTGACCGAATTGCAAACCTACCTGACGACCAAACTGGCCGATCAGGATGTTGCTCTGGAGATTATCACAGGCGATGAGTTGGTGGCGTATGTACCCGCTGCATCGTTGAAAAAAACGATCAAGACATTGCGTGACGACAAGAAATGCCAGTTCAAGATGCTGATGGGTGTCACCGCGGCCGATTACCCGGATCGTGATGCACGTTTTGATGTGGTCTATTGCCTGTTGAGCATTGCCTTTAATCTGCGCATCCGCGTGAAGGTGAAGCTCCAGGATGATACGGCCATCGATAGTATCGAACCGTTATTTATGGCTGCCGGCTGGTTCGAGCGTGAAGTCTGGGACATGTTCGGTATTTCCTTTAAAGGAAATCCGGACTTACGCCGTATCCTGACCGATTACGGTTTCGACGGCCATCCGCTGCGCAAGGATTTCCCGCTGACCGGTTTTGTCGAGATGCGTTACGATGAAACGGAAAAACGTTGCATCTATGAGCCAGTGACCCTGCAACAGGATTTCCGCAATTTCGATTTCCTGTCCCCATGGGAAGGCATGACGACCGTGCAATTGCCGGGCGATGAAAAAGCCGTGAAGCCTAAATTTATGCCAGACGAGAAGAATTAATATGTCCGTAAACACCGCCCAGAATTACTCCGATGATATCGAGACCCAGATCAAACCTTATACGCTGAATTTCGGGCCACAGCACCCGGCGGCGCATGGCGTGTTGCGTCTGGTTTTGGAAATGGATGGCGAGATCGTTGACCGTGCCGATCCGCATATCGGCCTGTTGCACCGTGGTACCGAAAAACTGATCGAGCATAAGAATTATACGCAGGCTCTGCCATATTTCGACCGTCTCGATTACGTGGCCCCGATGAACCAGGAACATTGCTTTGCCCTGGCGACGGAGAAATTGTTGAAAATCTCTGTGCCGGAACGCGCGAAATATATTCGCGTCATCTTCCTAGAGCTGAGCCGTATCCTCAACCATTTGCTGAACATCACGACGTTTGCACTTGATGTCGGTGCGATCACGCCATCCCTGTGGGGTTTTGAAGAGCGTGAAAAACTGATGGAATTCTATGAGCGTGTTTCGGGCGCGCGCCTGCATGCCAATTATATCCGTCCGGGCGGCGTGTTGATGGATACGCCTGATGGCTTGCTGGATGATATCTGGGATTACACCGAAACCTTCCCTGATTTTATGGATGATCTGTCCGGCCTGTTGACGGGCAACCGTATTTTCAAACAACGGACCGTCGATATCGGTATCGTGACGCCTGAAGACGCCTTGGCATGGGGCTTTAGCGGCCCGATGCTGCGCGGCAGCGGCGTGGCATGGGATTTGCGCAAATCGCAACCTTATGAATTATATGACGAGCTGGAATTTGACGTGCCGGTCGGCAAGACGGGCGATTGTTACGCGCGTTACCTGGTGCGCATGGCCGAGATGCTGGAATCCAACAAGATCATCCGCCAGTGCCTGGAACGTATCAAAC
>DASWYT010000207.1:0-3807 GCA_036404835.1 Alphaproteobacteria bacterium
ATCGGATGGGTCAAAGTACATAAAGTTCACCACGTCCGCTTCTCTGCAGGGATTACCTATGCTTTATCATCTCCTGACGCCATTGGCCGACGATTTCCAGTTTTTCAATCTGTTCAATTATCTGACATTCCGCAGTGGCGGTGCCATCATCACGGCGCTGCTCATCGCCCTGTTTTGCGGTGGACCGTTTATCCGTCTGTTGAAACGTATCCAGGGCGGCGGCCAGCCGATCCGCACGGATGGTCCGGAAACCCATCTGAAAAAAGCCGGCACGCCAACGATGGGCGGCCTGTTGATTTTATTCTCCAGCCTGGTTTCGATCCTGTTATGGGTGCGTCTCGATAATCCGTATGTGTGGATCGTCTTGATGGTGATGCTGACATTCGGCGCTGTCGGTTTCGCCGATGATTTCGCCAAGCTGACCAAGCGTAGCCATCGCGGCGTTTCCGGCCGTACGCGCAGCATCTGCCTGACCATCGTCTCGCTGGGTGCCGCTTACATGATCACGCAAGTGACCAAGGATTCCTTGAGCACCGGCCTGACTATTCCATTCTTCAAGAATGTTTTGATCCCGCTGGGCGGTTTCTTCTTTATCTGGGTCGTGCTGGTTGTCGTTGGTGCCGCCAATGCAGTGAACATCACGGATGGACTGGATGGACTGGCCGCCGGGACGGTGATGATCGCCCTCGCCTGTTTCTCACTGATTACCTATCTGGTCAGCAATGTCGTTTTCTCTAATTATTTGCAACTGCATCATGTTGCGGGCAGTGGCGATGTCGCCATCATTGCCGCCGCACTGATCGGCGGGTGCCTTGGTTTCCTGTGGTATAATGCCCCACCGGCCCAGATTTTCATGGGCGATACGGGTTCGCTGGCGCTGGGTGGCACGCTCGGCACGATTGCGGTGATTACCAAACATGAATTCGTCCTGGCCATCATTGGCGGCCTGTTCGTGATGGAAACATTATCCGTGATGATCCAGGTCTTTTATTTCAAAGCCACCGGTGGCAAGCGTTTCTTCAAGATGGCGCCATTGCACCATCATTTCGAGAAATCCGGCTGGCCGGAAACAACCGTCTTCATTCGCTTCATGATCATTGCGCTTGTGTTTGCGTTGCTGGGATTATCCACCCTTAAACTGCGATAGGTCTTACAGATTCATGATCGATGTCAGCGCCCTCAAAAACCAGTTCGGACAGATTGCAGTCCTGGGGTTGGGTGTGTCCGGTCAGGCCGTCGTCAAAGCGCTGCAACATCATAATGTTCCTTTCACGGTCTGGGACGATCTGGCGGACACACGCGATAAGGCTGCTGCAAACGGCCTGACCGTTGCCGATCCGCTGCAGACACTCACTGTCAATGACCTGGCGATCCAGTCGGCGGGCATGAAACCGGATCATGCGATCCTGACGGCATTGCATGCAAGAAATATCACGGTCTGGAACGATCTCGACCTGCTTTATTTTGCGGCCCCGCAGGCCCGTTATATCGGCATCACCGGTACGAACGGCAAATCGACCACCACATCGCTGATCGGCCATATCTTGCAGGAAAATGGCCTGTCCGTTGCGATTGGTGGCAATCTGGGACCATCGGCACCATCCCTGCCTGTCCTTGATGCCCATGGCATTTATGTGATGGAGCTTTCATCCTATCAATTGCACAGTGCCAAATCACTGCGTTGTGATATTGCCGTCTGCCTGAATATCACCGAAGACCATGTCGACTGGCACGGTTCGATGGACGCCTATATGAAAGCCAAGACACTGATCTTCCGCCCGCGCGACCAGAAAATCCAGCAGGCGATTATCGGCCTGGATACGCCGCCGACGCATCATCTGTTCGACACGCTGAAACAATCGCATCATCACCGCGTCATCGGCGTTACGCAACAGGCCGCCGCACCGCATGACAATCAGTTGACGCTGATCGATGGTGTTTTGTATGAACAGCAATTATGCATCGATGCGCTGCCGCCCCATCCGGTCCTGCGCGGGGCGCATAATATCGAGAACCAGATGATCGCCTTTGCAGCGTGTCGCGCCATCGGCCTGTCCGCCAATCATATTCTCGATGCGATGCAATCATTCGGTGGCCTGAAACATCGCCAGCAGCCGGTTGGTTCAATCGGTCCGGTGACCTTTATCAATGACAGCAAAGGCACGAATGTCGATGCCACGGCAAAAGCCCTGGCGACCTTCAATGATATCTATTGGATTGTCGGCGGCAAGGATACTGAAGAAGGCATTGACGGTCTGGAGACATTTTATCCGCAGATCAGACAGGCTTATCTGATCGGTTATGCCACAGAGCGTTTTGCCAAGAAACTGGACGGGCAATTGCCGTATAAACGCTGCGATACGATTGCCAATGCCGTTCGCGTTGCCTTTGCCGATGCACAAAAAAACGGTGGCCCCGCCAATATCCTGCTATCGCCTGCCTGTAAATCATTCGACCAGTACGCCAATTTTGAACAGCGCGGCGATGATTTTATTGCCCAGGTGACCACGCTCATGAAAGAAGAAGCCGCATGATCATTTCCCGTACCGATACCTCGCATTTAGGCTATTGGTGGTGGACCGTTGATCGCTGGCTCCTCGGTGCGGTGTTCCTGCTGATTGCCATCGGGACTTTATTGATCACCGCCGCCAGTCCGGCGATTGCGGATCGTCTCGATCTGCCGCCCTTCTATTTCGTGTTGCGTCATGTGTTTTACCTGGTGCCGACCCTGGTGATCATGTTGGGTGTCTCGATGTTATCGCCGCGCAATATCCGCCGGCTGGCCACTGTCTGTTTTATGGCCGTGCTTGGCATGCTGATCCTGGTGCCGATCATGGGACAGGAACTGAACGGCGCGCGCCGCTGGATCAGCCTGGGCGGATTCTCGTTGCAGCCCTCGGAATTTATCAAGCCGACTTTTGCCGTGATGGCGGGCTGGCTGTTTGCCTGCCAGCATAAAGACCATGAATTTCCAGGCTATTGGTTATCGTGCGGATTGTGTGCGCTGATTATTTGCCTGTTATTGTTACAGCCGGATTTGGGGATGACCGTTGTGGTAACGCTGGTCTGGGCCGCGCAATTCTTTATGGCCGGTTTGCCCTTATCCGTTGTTGCCGTTCTGTCGGTCGGCCTGGTCACCGGTCTGTTCGTGATTTACCTGACCTTCCCGCACGTGACCTCACGGATCGACCGTTTCCTCGACCCCAGCAGCGGTGATAATTACCAGGTACAACGTTCGATCCAGGCCTTCCAGAATGGCGGATTATTCGGCACGGGTCCCGGCCAGGGCGAGATCAAACAGGTTCTGCCGGATGCGCATGCCGATTTCATTTTCGCCGTCAGCGGTGAAGAACTCGGTCTGATCCTGACCATCGGCCTGGTTGCGCTTTACGGCTTTATCATCCTGCGCGGCGTGATCCGTATCCGTCAGTCGGAAGATCTGTTCGTCATGCTTGGTGTCGGTGGTTTGCTGGTACAATTTGGCGGGCAAGCCCTGATCCATATGGGGTCCAGCCTGCAATTACTGCCCGCGAAAGGCATGACATTACCCTTCGTCTCCTATGGCGGTTCATCGCTGATGGCGCTGGGTCTTGGCATGGGGATGATCCTCGGCCTGACCCGCCAGCAAATCCCATCCCTGCAACGGCAGTTCAATGCATGAGCAATAGCAAACAAAATTTAGCTGTTATCGCCGCCGGTGGCACAGGCGGCCATGTCTATCCGGCCCTGACCATAGCACGGGCGCTGAGAGCAAAAAATTACCGTGTCCTGCTCTGCACCGATAAGCGTGGCGTGCGTTTTGTCGAG
>DASWYT010000208.1:0-1574 GCA_036404835.1 Alphaproteobacteria bacterium
ATCGGATGGGTCAAAGTACATAAAGTTCACCACGTCCGCTTCTCTGCAGGGATTACCTATGCTTTATCATCTCCTGACGCCATTGGCCGACGATTTCCAGTTTTTCAATCTGTTCAATTATCTGACATTCCGCAGTGGCGGCGCCATGATCACGGCCCTGCTCATCGCCCTGTTTTGCGGCGCGCCGTTTATCCGTCTGTTGAAACGTATCCAGGGCGGCGGCCAGCCGATCCGCACGGACGGCCCGGAAACCCATCTGAAAAAAGCCGGCACGCCAACGATGGGCGGCCTGTTGATTTTATTCTCCAGCCTGGTTTCGATCCTGTTATGGGTGCGTCTCGATAATCCGTATGTGTGGATCGTGCTGATGGTGATGCTGACATTCGGTGCTGTCGGTTTCGCCGATGATTTCGCCAAGCTGACCAAGCGCAGCCATCGCGGTGTCTCCGGCCGTACGCGCAGCATCTGCCTGACCATCGTTTCGCTGGGTGCCGCTTACATGATCACACAAGTGACCAAGGATTCCTTGAGCACCGGCCTGACTATTCCATTCTTCAAGAATGTTTTGATCCCGCTGGGCGGTTTCTTCTTTATCTGGGTCGTACTGGTCGTCGTCGGTGCCGCCAATGCGGTGAACATCACGGACGGCCTGGATGGTCTGGCCGCCGGGACGGTGATGATCGCCCTCGCCTGTTTCTCACTGATTACCTATCTGGTCAGCAATGTCGTTTTCTCTAATTATTTGCAACTGCATCATGTTGCGGGCAGTGGCGATGTCGCTATCATTGCTGCCGCATTGATCGGCGGGTGCCTTGGTTTCCTGTGGTATAATGCACCACCAGCCCAAATCTTCATGGGCGATACGGGTTCGCTGGCACTGGGTGGCACGCTCGGTACGATTGCGGTGATTACCAAGCATGAATTCGTCCTGGCCATCATTGGCGGCCTGTTCGTGATGGAAACATTATCCGTGATGATCCAGGTCTTTTATTTCAAAGCCACCGGTGGCAAACGTTTCTTCAAGATGGCGCCGTTGCATCATCATTTCGAGAAATCCGGCTGGCCGGAAACAACCGTCTTCATTCGCTTCATGATCATTGCGCTTGTGTTTGCATTGCTGGGATTATCCACCCTTAAACTGCGATAGGTCTTACAGATTTATGATCGATGTCACCACCCTCAAAAACCAGTTCGGACAGATTGCAGTCCTGGGGTTGGGTGTGTCCGGTCAGGCCGTCGTCAAAGCGCTGCAACATCACAAAATTCCTTTCACGGTCTGGGATGATTTGGCGGACACACGCGACAAGGCTGCGGCAAACGGTCTGATCGTTGCCGATCCTTTGCAGACACTGACTGTCCATGATCTGGCGATCCAGTCGGCCGGTATGCGACCGGATCATCCGATCCTGACCGCATTGCATACAAAAAACATCACGGTCTGGAATGATCTCGATCTGCTTTATTTTGCCGCACCACAGGCCCGTTATATCGGCATCACCGGCACGAACGGCAAATCAACCACCACATCGCTGATCGGCCATATCTTACAGGAAAATGGCCTGTCCGTTGCGATT
>DASWYT010000209.1:0-4335 GCA_036404835.1 Alphaproteobacteria bacterium
TCTAATTCTCGAATGCGTCAAATTGGTCAATTCTCGATGGAATGGATTTTTGACACATTGGCTGATTGCAGAAAATTTAAGTTAAACACAGCTTTCATGATCGAAATTCACGAATTGGATGCTATACGGATGCTGTCAGAAGTGACAGCCGACAAATACCCCAATTAAACTATTGAAAAATTGGAGCGGGTGAAGGGATTCGAACCCTCGACTTTCACCTTGGCAAGGTGACGCTCTACCCCTGAGCTACACCCGCATAACCTTGCGGCTTGCGATTTGAACTGGCATCTTATCCATCGAAACCGAAAACGCAAGTCCTTTTTTGCGCAATTTTGAGGCTTTTTATGACCCTTTTTCCCGTTTCCGCCGATGCCTCCCTGCCCGATGCGCCGCGTGTGGTTCATCCGGGAATGGAGCCGGATTTAACCCCTGAACAAAAGACACTTTTTGCGTCTTTCGAGGCGCTGGGGATTGCAACCATCACCTGGCGCCATATTCCGGTCTTCACTATGGCGGAAAGCGATTTCCTGAAAGAGGCCATTCCGGGGACGCATGGACGGTCTCTGCTTTTAACCAATAAAAGCGGTGGGTTCTGGATGGTGTCGGCGGCGGATGAAACGAAGATCGATCTGAAATATCTGTCAGATCAATTACAAACGCCGCGTTTTTCCTTTGCCAAACCGGAACAGATGGTAGAGCTGCTGGGTGTAACACCCGGTTCTTTAACGCCTTTTGCCGCGATGTTCGACACAGACTGCAAAGTCCAGGTCATTCTCGACGCCTGGCTGATGCAACAGGAATCGTGTGTGTTTCACCCGCTGCTGAACATTTATTCCACCGCGATGCATATTCCGGATTTGCAACGCTTTATGAATGCGCATCATCACCCCCCGCGTATCATGGAATTGTCACCACGCTGATCGTCCCTATATAAACTGCATGGCACAGCACCAAACCCCGTCTTTGACAGCTTTGCCCGCGCGTCTTCCACTTTTCCCATTGCGCGGCGCCTTGTTGCTGCCCGGTGGGGAATTACCGTTGAATATTTTCGAACCGCGCTATCTGGCGATGACACAGATGGCGATGCGGTCCGACCGTCTGATCGGTATGATCCAACCCAAAAATGAAAAAGGCGCATTATACCAGATCGGTTGCGCCGGACGCATCACGACGTTCAGCGAAACGGATGACGGGCGTTACCTGATCACCTTGCGCGGCCTGTGCCGTTTCAAACTGAAACAGGCCGAACTGACCAGCGATCATTTCTATCTGGGTGATGTGGAGTGGATCGATACAATTCCGGTGGAAAAAGATATTCCCACCTATGCGCCGACATCCTGCCGCACCAAATTCAAAAAATTGCTCGACACGTACCTGGCGCGCGAGAATATGAAGATCGACTGGGGCGAAGCGCTCAACCTGCCCGAGGCAAAATTCTACACGATCATCGCCATGCTGGCACCACTAAGCCCCAGCGAGAAACAAGCCTTGCTGGAAGCGGATGATATCAGCGCCCGGTGTGACATGTTGTATAATCTGCTGGAAATGGCTGTCGCCGAAACGGAAAGCGGTGATGACAAAAACCGTCCAGTCCATTAAGATGCAAGCATGACCAATACGCCGATCTCCACCGCACCCGCGACGCAAACCGATGCCACTTTGCTCGGCCTGTTGATCTGCCCGATCACGCGCACGACTTTGCGTTACGATTCCGCAAAACAAATTTTGATTTCCGACGCGGCGAAACTGGCCTTCCCAATCCGCGACGGTATTCCGATCATGCTGGTCGATGAAGCGGAACAATTATAAATTCCGCTTGCGTTCATAGCGGGAGCCCGTACAATTTTTTCATGTCTTCTTTAAACAGCGTCCTCCGCACACCGGCAAATCTGTCAATGACCCCTGATTTCCAGGACGCTTTGCAGCGTATGGAGCATACCAGCGATGCGTTGTTTATCACCGGCCGCGCAGGGACGGGTAAATCCACCCTGCTCCATCTCTTCCGCCAGCAGACGCGCAAGAATATCGCGGTATTGGCCCCGACCGGTTTGGCGGCAATCAATATTGGCGGCCAGACGATCCATTCCTTTTTCCTGTTCCCGCCGAAACTGATCACGCCGGACCAGGTGCGCAAGAACCATCGCCAGATGAAAGTCATCCAGGCGCTCGACACGCTGGTGATCGACGAGATTTCCATGGTCCGTGCCGATGTGTTACAGGGCATCGATATCTCACTGAAAATGCACCGCCAGAATGACCTGCCCTTCGGCGGCGTGCAGATGATTTTCTTCGGCGATGTGTTCCAGTTACCGCCCGTCGTCGGCAATGATGTCCGCACCTATTTCGACCAACATTTCGGTGGTGCCTATTTCTTCCACGCGCCTGCCTATCAGGAGATCGCACCGCAACGGATCGAACTGCAACAGGTCTTCCGCCAGAGCGACGCGCATTTCCTCAATTTGCTGAACGCCCTGCGTGACCAGAGTTTCACGCCGCAGGATCTGCAATTACTCAACCAGCGCGTCAATGCCGCGGTGGAAAGTGACAGCAAGCATCCGGCCATCGTTCTGACATCGCGCACCCAGACGGCGGAAAGTATCAATCTGGAACATCTCGCCACGATCAAAAGCAAGGAATATGCGTTCGATGCGGCGGTGGAAGGACAATTCACCGCGGACACGGTTCCGGCCGACGCGCATCTGCGCCTGAAAAAAGGCGCACAGGTGATGCTGCTGAATAATGACAGTGGCAAGCGCTGGGTGAATGGTACATTGGCCACCATCGCGCATCTCGATGAAGATGAAATCTGGGTAAAGGTCGATGAAGATGTTTATCCGCTGCAACCGGTCGCCTGGGAAAAATTCGCCTATGCGTTCGACACGACCGAAAACAAGATCAAGGAAACCGTCCAGGGAAGCTTCACGCAATATCCGCTGAAACTGGCCTGGGCGATGACGATCCACAAAGCCCAGGGCAAAACTTTCGACCGCGTCACCATCGATATGGGCAGCGGCGCTTTCGCCCACGGCCAGACTTATGTGGCTCTGTCCCGTTGCCGCACACTGGAAGGCATCTCATTGCGCCAGCCGATCCGCTCCCGCGATATCATGCTCGACCCACAAGTCGTGGCGTTTTATAAATCGTCTTAAATAAAATCAATTATTTAATATTATTTGTTGAAACAATATAACTATTATTGTGTGTATAGCATTTTTTTATTGCGTGCTTAGTATAAATTATGTTACTTTCTTATTCCAACCTGATTTTGGAGCTATAAAATGAGCGCGCAACAAATGACCGCCGGTGAAAATAATATCTACCTGTACCAGGGCGAAGTAGACGCTTATACGACCCATCGGGATTATTTGACAAATAGCCAGTTCACACAGCCTCAGCAACAACAGGCCCAAATGGACTCTACTACCGCTCACAGAAACATGATGGCCTGGCTGGAACAACAGCAAGACGCAAATCAAATTATGATCGAGACAGAAATGCGCAAAAAACAACTGAATGACTATAAATGCTGGCAGGCCGCTGCTGCCGCAAACGATTGCACACCTTAAAGTCTTTAACCGGATTATTCTTTACATATTAATAAAAATACATTAGAATAAAACCATCTTCCACATTTTAAGAAGATGAAAACATATGAAATTTTCCTATAAAACGATCCTTGGCGGCATGATGGCCCTGGGGAGCATGATCGGTTGCAAGACCAATCCCGACCTGCCCCCGGTCGTGCAAAAAGGCACCATCACCGGCATCGCCGAGAAAACCGGCCGGGATAAAGGCTATTATCTGACCGACAATCAGGGGCATGTTTACGATGCCACGATCAGCCAGAACAAAGACACGGGCGCAAAGATGATTTTAGAAGAAGGCCGCGTGAATGACACGGTCTATCTGCTTTATCAGAACAGGGAACTTTGCGGCACGAATGGTGGTGACGGTATCGAAAAGCCGGTCGAAAGATTCAATGTCGTTGTGCGTGAACTTAAAAAACTGCCGGAAGGCGTGAAAACGTTTTCCCAGTATCCGTGTAATTGATCTTGCTGTTTTCTACCTGCGATAATGTTGACGACGCGGAACATCCTTTACCGTCATTCCTTTTGTATCCTGATCCCATTTATATTTGCGACTGAAAATATCGCCCTTATTGTCTTGTAAATTTCTTATCTCGCATTCATTTCCGGTTTGGGATATCAGGAATTTATTACTGTTGTAAAGTTTGCTTTTTGCATTCCCCGCCCCGGCTTCCAGGGCTAATGAAATCATATTGTCATTGTAATATTTATCATCCGGGTCGTACCAGCTATCCATCGTATTGAAAAT
>DASWYT010000210.1:0-9353 GCA_036404835.1 Alphaproteobacteria bacterium
ATCCCCTCGCCTGTTTTATAAGGATGATATAGCGGGCTTTTCAGACCTGTCGATGGGTCCTACCATTTTTTGAAAATCACAAAAACGGCCAGCACCAGCAGCGCGAAACCCAGAATATGGTTCCAGCGGATCGACTCTCCCAGATAGAAAACGGAAAAGAAGGCAAAGACGACCAGCGTAATGACTTCCTGGATAGTCTTAAGCTGCACGGCGTTGAAATAGCCGGACCCGATCCGGTTCGCCGGCACCTGAAGCACATATTCAAAGAACGCGATCCCCCAGCTGACCAGGATCACCAGCCACAGTGCATGGTCCTTATATTACAGATGCCCGTACCAGGCAAAGGTCATAAAGATATTGGAGAGCAGCAACAGGGAAATCGTGGTAAACGGAATCGGCATGGCATACGCTTTCGGTGAGTGTCCGAAACGTATCGTAACGCAACGCCCGAAGCGTGCAATCAGGTGATTAATGGTCGGCCAGTTTCAAAACCGTCTTCAGCAGGCCCGGGAAACGGTCATTGACCTCGTCCAGGCGCAGCGTGTTGCGGTTTTCGACGCCGCGTTTTTCCGTGCGAACCAGCCCCGCTTCACGCAAAATGCGGAAATGGTGGGATAAGGTTGATTTTGCCATATCCGGGCAAGGTGCAGCCTTGCAACAGGACATGCAGCCTTTCTCGCCAACCATACCTTTGACAATCTTCAGACGCATCGGATCCGCCAGCGCACTGAGCAAACCAGGCAGGGTGATGTCTTCTTTAGAGGGGTGAACGAACTGTGTCATATGTCCACTATAACACACCGGTTGACAAAGTTCAATAGTTCAATCATATTGAACAATAGAACAAACGGACCACAGGAGCGATTCGATGACCAACACCTCTCATTCTGCCACTAAAGTTGCTTTTATCACCGGTGCAAACCGCGGGCTGGGCTTTGCCACCGCCCATGATCTGGGCCATCAGGGCATTACCGTCATCTTGGGCGTCCGCGACGTCAAGAAAGGCCAGGACGCTGTTAAAGAACTCCAGGCCCATGGCATTGATGCCGAAGCGGTCGAGTTCGACGCCTCCAAGCCAGCCACCTTCTCCGCCATCCGCGACCATATTGCCAATAAGTACGGCAAGCTGGACATTCTCGTAAATAATGCAGGTGTTTTTATCGAAGACATGGGCGGCAATAACACCATCACCGTCTCCCAGCAAATTCTCAAAGATACGTTCAACATCAATTTCTTCAGTGTGATCGAACTAACACAAACATTGCTCCCATTGCTAGAAAAAGCGCCATCCGGCCGCATCGTCAATCTCTCCAGCATTCTTGGCTCCCTGGGCCTGCACAGTGATCCGGACTCCCCGATCGCCGGCTCCAAAAACCTCGCTTATAACGCCTCCAAAGCCGCTTTGAATGTTTTCACCATTCATCTGGCCGATGCCTTGCGCGGTACCAAGATCAAAGTGAACTCCGCGCATCCGGGTTGGGTCAAAACCGATATGGGCGGCGAACAGGCGCCGATGGATATCAACGATGGCATCAAGACCAGCGTGCAATTAGCCACTCTGAACGATAACGGACCAAATGGCCGCTTCCTCCATATGGGTGAAGCCCTGCCCTGGTAAGACTTCAACCGATCTTTCGTTTCATATTTTGAATAAGGAGTATCCACATGGCCACACATCTGCCTCTTTATAACAAAGTTGTCCTGATCAATGACGGTCTGCACGGCAATGGCGGTGCGATTGCCAAGCAACTGGCGCGTAAAGGCGCGTTGATTGCCGTCAGCTATACATCCTCCGCTGACAAAGCACACCAGATCGTCAAGGATATCCGCAATATGGGCGGCAAGGCAGAAGCGTTTCAGGCCAACCGCCATGATGCTACCGAAATCGCAGCACTGGTCCGCCATGTGGTTTTTGAATATGGCACGCTGGATATTCTGGTGGACAGCACCGGGGCACAATTGCACGGTGTGAATGACAATGATGATGGCGAAATCGATATGGGCGCAGCCGTTGATTTCCTGATCAATTCCCCAGGCGGTTTCATTATGGGACCGTCCCTGACCACGACGAACAGCAATCTCGCTGTCTGATATTTTTCCAAAGGAGCCCCCTATGCCTAGTTTATTCGATCCTCTGAAAGCCGGTGCGTTTGAGTTAAAAAACCGGATCATCATGTCTCCCCTGACCCGCAGCCGTTCCGGTCCTGAACGCATCCCGAATGATCTGATGGTGCAATATTATACACAGCGCGCATCGGCCGGCCTGATCATCACCGAAGCCACCTCCGTCACCCCCATGGGTGTCGGTTATGCCGACACACCGGGCATCTGGTCCCAGGAACAGGTAGCGGGATGGAAACGCATCACCGATGCCGTGCACAAGGCAGGCGGCAAGATTGCGCTGCAATTGTGGCATGTCGGCCGCATCTCCGATCCGCTCTTCCTCAATGGTGAACTACCCGTTGCGCCATCGGCGATTCAGCCCAAAGGCCATGTCAGTCTGGTACGTCCGGAAAAACCATACGTAACGCCACGCGCGTTAGAGACGGATGAAATCCCCGGCATTATCGAAGCGTACCGCAAAGGTGCCGAGAATGCGAAGGCAGCCGGTTTTGACGGCGTGGAAATCCACGGCGCCAACGGCTATCTGCTCGATCAGTTTTTACAGGACAGCACAAACAAGCGTAGCGACGACTATGGGGGCATTGTCGCCAACCGCGCGCGTTTGTTGCTTGAGGTCACCGACGCGGTTATTCGTGTATGGGGCGCAGACCGCGTCGGTGTCCATCTCTCACCAAAAGCCGATGCACATGATATGGGTGACAGCGATTTGCTGGGCACATTCTCGTATGTCGCGCGCGAACTGGGCAAACGCAAAATTGCCTTTATCGCCGCGCGTGAAGCCTATGACGGCAACGAAATCGGCCCGATCCTGAAAAAGGAATTTGGCGGCGTCTATATTGCCAACCAGCAATTCACCAAAGACACAGCACAGGCCGCCCTGAATAATGGCACAGCCGATGCGGTTGCGTTCGGCGTCTTGTTCATCGCCAATCCCGATCTGGTCGAACGTTTCGCCCAGGACGCGCCGCTGAACAAACCGGATAATACAAGCTTCTATCAGGGTGGTGCCGCCGGTTACACGGATTACCCATCCCTGCCGGAACTTCAGGCAAAGGCTGGGTAATTCTCCTTCTGGCTTTATCCCTGATGATGAACCCCGCACAGAGATGTGCGGGGTTTTCTTTATACCAAACTTATATTTGCACAGCCCTTCGGTAGCGCATGTTTATACGTAAAGCCATATCTCTGAATGATGGCTGAATCATCATGATAACAGCTTCCCCTTATTATATATTCACAGGAGATAAAAATGGCTGATTTAGGTTTTGGACGCGGTTTACTGCTCTGGATGCTGGGCATTCCCCTGCCGATCGTTTTATTGCTGGCATTGTTCTGGCGCTGATTTTTTCTCAAAACATAATAACCACAAAGGTACATAAACATGGCTAATAATCTTTATCCCCCCATAACCGATTCCCATGCGGGTTCGACTGCTTTCTGCACAACCTCAAGTGCTGTGGCCTGGCCGGCAATCATTGCCGGTGCTGTAGTCGCAGCCGCAACCTCCCTGGGTCTGTTGACGTTAGGCTCAAGCTTTGGTCTGGCGATTGCCTCGCCATGGTCCGATGGCGGCATCACCACAGCCACAGCGGTAACAGCCGGTATCGTGATCTGGATGATCGTCATGCAATGGGTCAGTGCGGCCCTGGGCGGTTACCTCACCGGGCGCCTGCGCAAGCGCTGGAATAACCTTCATAATGATGAAGTGTTCTTCCGCGACACCGCGCATGGTTTCCTGACCTGGGCACTGGCAACGCTGTTTACAGCGGGTTTCCTGGCTTCCGCTGCATCCGGTATCGTCAATACAGGCATCCAAAGCGCCGCGACGATTGCCGCGGGTGCGATGTCCTCTGACAATGGTGAGTCGTCGGTCAAAGGCGAATCCTTCGATTATTATATCGATGGCCTTTACCGTTCAGAATCGGATAATGCCGTTGCGGACGGACGGGTCCAACAGGAAACAATGGGCATTATTACCCACAGCCTGATGGGCGAAGATGGTTTGTCTCCGGCTGATAAAGCCTATCTGACAAGCCGGATCATGCGCCGTGCCAATGTCTCCCAGGCCGAGGCTGCCGCCCGTGTCGAGACTCTGGACAACCAGATAGAATCGGCGAAAAAGCATGCCGATGAGGCACGTAAAACCGCTGCGACGGTTACGATTTTCACCTTCCTGTCCATGCTGGTGGGTGCCTTTATCGCCTCGGTTGCCGCCGCCCTGGGTGGTCGCCAGCGCGATTATATCTAAGGCTTTATAGGCATTTTAGCCTTGTATTCCTTGATAAAACCCCTGTTTTCGGACAGGGGTTTTTTATTGCCGTAATGAATCTTTTTTACCCCCCTTGCAGGAAATTTGTACTCTTGGTATTGAAATATTGGTTATTTCTGTCTTACTAACCGTAAGGCCCACACCCAAGCATGAAAGGGAAACCCCATGGCTACCGCTAAAAAGAAAGCTCCAGTCGCTAAGAAAAAAGCTCCTGCCGCTAAAAAACCTGCCGCTAAAGCAGCTCCAGCTGCTATCAAGCCAGTAAAAGAAACACTGACCAAATCCGCTTTGCTGACAGCTATCGCTGAGCAAAACAACCTGAGCCGCAAACAAGCCGGTGAAGTTCTGGGCACGCTGGAAAGCATCATGCTCGGTTCCGTACACTCCAAAGGCGTTGGCGAATTCACATTCCCAGGTCTGTTCAAAGTAACACTGCGTAAAGTTCCAGCTCGTAAAGCCGGTACACTGATCCGCAACCCAGCCACAGGCGAGATGGTTAAAGCTGCTGCTAAACCAGCGTCCGTACGCGTTAAGATCCGTCCACTGTCCAAACTGAAAACAGCTGCTGTTGCTTAATTGCACGCACGGACATTGTTCATGAAAAAGCCCGCTTCTTGCGGGCTTTTTTTATTGCTGTAAACTTATCCCCATGAGCGCACCGACCCTTCTCGCGATTGATCAAGGCACCACCAGCAGCCGGGCGATTCTGTTTTCCGCCGACGGCAAAATCCTGGCCACCGCCCAGACGGAACTGGCACAGCATTATCCGCATAAAGGCTGGGTCGAACAGGATGCACGCGATATCTGGCGCGATACGCTATCCGTTTGCCGCGAGATTTTCACAACCGCTCCTGCCGCTGCGCAATGCGTCGCCATCGGCATCACCAACCAGCGCGAGACAACCATTCTCTGGGACCGCAAAACCGGTGAGCCGGTTTATAACGCCATCGTCTGGCAGGATCGCCGCACCGCCGATTTCTGTGCCGGTATTAAAGAACAACATGAAAAAAGCATCACGGAAAAAACCGGCCTGCTGGTCGATCCGTATTTTTCCTGCAGCAAGATCAGATGGATTCTCGATAATGTTGATGGCACACGCGAACGTGCGGAACGTGGCGAGCTGGCCTTCGGGACAGTCGATACATTCCTGTTGTGGCATCTGACCGGCGGCCAGGCGCACGCCACCGATGCCACCAACGCCTCCCGCACAGGGTTGTTCAATATCGTCACCCAGCAATGGGATGATGATTTGCTGGCGCTGTATGATGTTCCGCGCTGCCTGTTGCCCGTGGTGAAAGACAATGTCGCGCTGTTCGGCGAAACCGACCCTGCCCTGTTCGGCAAAGTGATCCCCATTGGCGGCATGGCGGGCGACCAGCAGGCCGCCCTGATCGGTCAGGGTTGTTTCACGCCCGGCATGATGAAATCGACCTATGGCACGGGCTGTTTCGCGCTGATGAATATCGGCACGACATTCCGCACCTCACAGAATCGCCTACTGACCACCACGGCCTATCGTTTGAACGGCCAGGCCACCTATGCCATCGAAGGCTCGATCTTCACCGCCGGAGCCGCTGTGCAATGGCTGCGTGACAATCTGGGCGTCATCCAGACCTCCGCCGACAGTGAAGCGCTGGCGCAATCCGTAGCGGATAATAACGGCGTCTATTTCATCCCGGCCTTTACCGGGCTGGGCGCCCCCCATTGGCAACCGGATGCGCGCGCCATGATCACCGGCCTCACCCGCGAAAGCACCAAAGCCCATATCGTCCGCGCCGCGCTGGAGGCACAGGCCTATCAGACCAATGATCTGCTCACAGCGATGCAGGCCGATACCGGCCTCTTCCCCGCCATCCTCCGCGTCGATGGCGGCCTGGTCAACAACGCGTTCGTCTGCCAGTTCCTGAGCGATATATTGCAAGTCCCGGTCGAACTCCCCGCCATCAAAGAAGCCACCGCCCTGGGCGCCGCCTATCTGGCCGGATTATATGCAGGGATTTATCCTGATTTGGAAACGATCGGGAAACAGTGGCAACGTGCGAAATTGTACGAGCCGGTGATAGGGACAGAGGAACGTGAAAAACTTTACACAGGCTGGACAAAAAACCTGTCTTTTCTCGTCACCTCATCCTAAATTAAAAAATACATTCATGATCGAGGCTCCTCATGCGCTGGCAAAATTTACGACGCAGTAGCAATATCGAAGACCGGCGCGGTATTCCGGGCGGGATTATTGGTGGCGGCGGTGGTCTGATTGCCGTTGGCGTCATTGTGGCTTTGTTGGGCGGTGATCCGACGCCGTTTCTGATGGAAGGGATCAACCGCACCATCCAGACCCGCACACAAACATCACCCATCCCGAAAGCGGAACAGGATGAGATGTTCCATTTCTCCGCCGCGATTTTGGCCAGCACCGAAGAAACATGGCATGACGCTTTTCAAAAACTGGGCGGCCAATATACCGATCCGCATATGGTTGTTTTCTCCGGCATGACACGTTCCGCTTGCGGCCAGGCTGTTCAGGCGATGGGGCCATTTTATTGCCCGTTTGATGAAACCATCTATCTCGACCTGGAATTTTTCCAGGAGTTGCGCACACGGCATGATGCGCCGGGTGATTTCGCCCAGGCCTATATCATCGCGCATGAAGTCGGCCACCATGTCCAGAATCAACTCGGCGTGCTGGACCAGGTACAGGCCGCCAAAGCCCGGAACCCGCACCAGGCCAACGCCATCTCTGTCAAAACGGAACTGATGGCCGATTGCCTGGCCGGCATCTGGGCACATGAAACACAGGAACGTGCCTTGCTGGAAAATGGCGATCTGGAAGAAGCCCTGCGCGCCGCCAGCCATATCGGCGACGATACGCTGCAAAAACAGCAGCGCGGCTATATCGTGCCGGATTCTTTCACGCACGGTACATCGGCGCAGCGTTACGCCTGGTTCAAAAAAGGATTTGAGGCTGGTGATATCAAAGCCTGCAACAGCTTTGAATAACGGGTCTTAGCTGCAACCGCCGGATGTGCTTGGTATATCCTTGAAATTGACAACGCTATACAGGCAATTACCGCCTGATTTCTTGTCCTGGCCATCAGTGCCATCGACACCTGCATTGACATCCACCTCTTCTTCGGCGGCCGGTCCATGCGCATGCTGTGACGGTGTAAAAGCATTATCCTGTGTCGTCTGAACGGCAATAACCTGTGTCGGAACCGGTGTGGATGCGGCAGGTGCCTGCGGTGCGCCCGTGACGGTCAATGTCCCGGTGACATAGCTGATATTGTAATTGCTTAAGCCTGAACCGGTTGCATTTGCTGCATTGATTGTATGTGTGCCACCGGCAGCAGGAGCCGCAGCCCCGGCGCTGGTCAAATCGACATGTGTAATGCTGTCACCCGATACCAGCGTCGAATTGGTAAACTCGGTTCCGGTAAACACATAGGACGTGTTGTACGGCTTGCTGATATTATTCGCTGTAATGGTCAGGTTGGCTTTGCCAATCACAATACCATTGGTTCTGTCCAGATAATTAAACCCGTAACCCATCGCTGATGTTAAGGTACCGCTATCATAATCCAGATCATAGGAGGCCGCATTGTCACCGGTCGTATAAGGAGTTGTCCCATTGAGCGTCCCCGTCACATTATCGCCCGTATCACCCGTCAGATAACCGGACAGCGTATAGGCATACCCGTTCACATTGACGCTCTGGCCATACGTGCCATTCACTGTATTAGGCGTTACGTCCAGCATCGGCGTATAGCTATACAACAAACCATTCCCCGTCCCCAGGGTCGGGCATGAACCGCCATAGGTACAGCTGTAACGGCGGAAATCTGAGGACAGGTTTTCCTCACCAGTCGTATCGGTTGGATTGGTGCTGTAAACCAGCCAGCGACCACCATTATTGGCCACCAGTGCGCCGCTGCCATTCTGGTTGATGACATGACGTTTGGCGACCAGCGTTATCCCCGTACCGCTGGCGGAACTGGTCAGAACCTTACCCGATGCCAGAGTGATGTCGCTGTTCGTACCGGTTGTCCGGGCCAGGATCGATGCGGCCGTAATCGATGGCGGTGACAGGGAGTCAACAGATGTCAGGCTGACATTACCCAAAGGCGTTGTGCCGCCCCATGTACCGTTATTGAAGCTCATGGCATTGCCTGTTGCCGTCAGATGATACGCACCATCCACATTCTCATTGAGCAGCAATGTGCCGTTCGTGGCGTTCAGCGTCACCGTCTTGCCTGTGGAATCAGAGGCTTCCTTGATACCATGAAAGATCGAAATATTTCCGTTATGATTGGTGATATTCAGATTGCTATCCACAACCGTGATCCCCTGAACATATACCGTGCCGCCATTGGCTGTCACATTGCCGCCATAGGCATGCAGGCCATCCTGAGCTGTATCGAAACTCATATTGCTGCCATTGGCAATAATATCCCCATACAGATCAACGTGGCCCGCACCGAATGAGAAGAGATTATATCCCAGCGCTTCCACCGTTTGTCCTGAACCGATGATAATCGTTCCATTCGAACCGGCCTGGAATGCAATGGAATTATTCCAGGAATGTGATCCCAGATACATATTGGCATTGCTGTTGGAACGGCCTATTCTGACAATGTTCCAGCCCGTTTGAATCTGGCTAACATCGCTATTATCCAGATTGAAATCACCCGCACCGTTTTTGACACGGACATCGCGGCTTACATCATAAGGCTGTAGCAATAATTCGCCGGGCCCTGTCAACGTGCCGTTGAGCGTCAGATTATCCGCCGTCAATGCCAGGTTATTGCCCACTGCAATCGTGGATGCGGTCAGCGTATTTCCTGCGCCCGTGACCGTGGCAATCACATTTTTCCCGGACGCGGTTCTGATACTGGGCAGTGTCATGCTGTTCGTACTGTTCAGGGTCACATTGCCTAAGGCCGTGTTCGCACCAATATTGCCGGTC
>DASWYT010000211.1:0-10122 GCA_036404835.1 Alphaproteobacteria bacterium
CCAGTTTCACCGCAGCGCTTTCCTTGTCACAGACAAAGAACACAGCATCGTTATCCTGCAGGCCAGCGAGCTTCTTCAGTTCAGCCAAAGCCTCTTCCGGAATGAATTTCGCAATCGGGCCTTTGGCCTCGGAACCTTCAAAAACCACATAGCCCAGACCCGGAGCGCCTTCACCACGCGCCCAGTCATTCAGCTTGTCAAAGAAGGAACGCGGACGGTCGGAGACTTTCGGCGCGCGGATCGCACGGACGATACCGCCCTTCTCGATCACGCCTTTGAAAGCGTTGAACGTGACGTCGCTGCGTTTGAAGACTTCGGTGACATCAACGATTTCCAGCGGGTTGCGCAGATCCGGTTTATCGGAACCGTATTTCAACATCGCATCTTTGTAGGTGATGCGTGGGAACGGGCCTTTGGTCACGCTGTGCGTGGAACCCTGATAATCGTTGAATTCCTCGAACAGGCCACCGACGACATTTTCCATTGTGCTGAAAATATCATCCTGTGTGACAAAGGACATCTCGACATCGAGCTGGTAGAATTCAGCCAGACGGTCGGCACGGCCATCTTCGTCACGGAAGCACGGGGCAATCTGGAAGTAACGGTCGAAACCACCAACCATCAGCAATTGTTTGAATTGCTGTGGTGCCTGTGGCAGCGCATAGAATTTGCCCGGATGCAAACGGGACGGCACCACATAGTCACGCGCACCTTCCGGGGAAGACGCGGTGATGATCGGTGTCTGGAATTCGTTGAAGCCCTGATCGTACATACGGTTACGCAGGGAACGCATCACTTTGGTACGCAGCATGATATTGCGCTGCATTTTCTCACGGCGCAGATCGAGATAACGGTATTTCAAACGGATATCTTCGCCGGCATCATCCATGCCATTGACCTGCAGCGGCACCTGGTCAGCAGAGCTTTGGATCACCAGTTCACTGACGGCGACTTCAATCGCGCCGGTCGGCATTTTGTCATTCACCGTCTCGCCCGGACGTGCCAGAACCGGACCGGTGATGGTCACAACGGATTCAACGCGCAGGCGCTCCAGCGTTTCCAGATGAGCGCTGTCGGCATTGATGACAATCTGGGTCATGCCGTAATGGTCACGCAAATCGATAAAGAGCACACCGCCATGATCGCGCTTGCGGTGGATCCATCCGGACAGCTTAACGGTTTGACCGATATGTTCGGCTCGGAGGGCGCCACAATGGTGGGTGCGATATAAATGCATGACAGATCTCTTATAATTGGCTAAAGTACAGCGCATTTTGAACGATTGAGCCCGTAAAGACAAGTCTTATGAACGATTCTACCCTAATTACCGACAATAAAGCCCTGGCTGCCTTTTGTGACCAGATCCGCCATGAACCGTTTCTGACCATCGATACCGAGTTCATGCGGGAACGTACCTATTACTCCCAGCTCTGCCTGATTCAGATTGCCGGGGAAAATGCCGCTGCCGCCATCGACCCTTTGGCCGAAGGCCTTGATCTGGCCCCTGTTTTCGAGATTTTGCGTGACCCGAAGGTCATCAAGGTTTTCCATGCGGGCAAGCAGGATTTGGAGATTTTCTACCGCCTGATGAATGGCGAATTGCCGGTCAATTGCTTTGATACGCAGATCGCCGCCATGGCGCTGGGCTATGCCGAGCAGATCGGTTTCGCCGCCCTGGTCGATATGGTGACCGGCGGGAAAATCGATAAAACCGAACAATTTACGGACTGGAGCCGCCGTCCGCTGCGCCCGTCGCAATTGACCTATGCCCTCAGCGACGTCACGGAATTGCGTCCGGTTTACATTCATATGCAGGCCGAACTGGACAGGCTGAACCGAATGGAATGGATCCAGGACCAGTTGGATGAATTCAACGATCCCGATACGTATAAATCCGAACCGGACGAAGTCTGGCAGAAAATCAAACTGCGCAGCCACAAGCCTGCTCCATGGCTGGCGCTGAAAAAGATCGCCACCTGGCGCGAGCATCAGGCGATGCATATCAACCGCCCGCGCAGCTTTATCCTGAAAGATGATGTTTTGTCCCAGATCGCCCTGGTCTGCCCGAAAACGGTTGAGGAATTACAGGGTATCCGTGGCATTGGCGGCCTGGCGAAAAGCCGCTCCGCCGAACAGATCGTCGCCCTGTGCAACAAGGCCCTGGCCGAAGCGACCCCGGAAGACGTCCCGGCCCGCGACCAGAATGACCGTTTGAACCAGTCCCAGGAAGACCAGATGGATTTGCTGCGCCTGGCGCTGAAAATCATGGCCCGCCAGTTGAAAGTCGTCTCACGCTTATTGGCCGATACCGAGGACTTAACCGATTTCATCCTGAAAAAATCGCATAGCCGCCTGAAAACAGGCTGGCGCTGGGAGGCCTTTGGCAAACAGGCCCAGGCCCTCCTCGATGGCAAAGCCGCGATCGGGGTCAGCGGGATTTATGAGGTATAATAATACCACATTAAAAACACCCATTATTTGCTTGACTTAGACGTTCATTGTGCGTAATCTCCGCGCACTAACCTAGCTTCATAGAGGACTTTATGAGCCAAACAAAATCAATCAAACCGTCCGAGGTTAATAAGCAATGGGTGCTTATTGATGCCCAAGACGTCGTGCTGGGCCGTCTGGCCACGCAAATCGCGCTCATCCTGCGCGGCAAAAACAAAGCTTTCTTCACGCCACACGTCGATTGCGGCGATAACGTTATCGTTATCAACGCTGACAAAGTGCATCTGACCGGCAACAAAGCCAAAGATGACATCTTCTACTGGCACACTGGTTATCCGGGCGGTATCAAAGGCCGTTCCAAGGGCCAGATCCTCGAAGGCCGTTTCCCGGAACGTGTTCTCGAGAAAGCCGTTGAGCGTATGCTGCCAAAGAACACTTTGGCTCGTCAGCAAATGCGCAACCTGCGTATCTATGCCGGTACAGACCATCCACATGAAGCGCAACAGCCAGTGAAATTCGATTTCGCTGCTCAAAACGCTAAAAACATCAAGCGAGACTAATCATGGCTGATCAAAAAGATACCAAACCAGCAAAACCAGCCGCTAAGAAACCAGCCGCTGATAAGTCTGCTCCGGTCGTCGAGAAAAAAGTCACTTCCAAAGTGAAATCCCTCGCCGCTCTGAAAGATGCTCCTGCTGCTCCAAAAGCGACTGTTGGCGATGCACCAAAGGCTCACAACAGCACCGCTAACATCGTTCCAACCGAGCCACGTCTCGACAAGCAAGGTCGCGCTTACGCAACCGGCCGTCGTAAAGTGGCAACCGCACGTGTCTGGGTAAAACGTGGTACCGGCAAGATCACCATCAATGGCAAAGACCAGGTTGAATATTTCGGTCGCGCCACACAGCGTATGATGATCCAGCAGCCATTGAACCTGGTAAAACGCGAAAGCGAACTGGACGTTGTTTGTACCGTTGTCGGTTCCGGTCTGTCCGGCCAGGCCGGTGCCGTTCGTCACGGTATCGCCCGCGCCCTGACCTATTTCGATCCTTCCCTGCGCCCAGCGCTGAAAAAAGAAGGCTTTCTGACCCGCGATGCACGTGCGGTCGAGCGTAAGAAATACGGTCTGCGTAAAGCCCGTCGTTCCAAACAGTGGAAGAAACGTTAAGCTTATCCTTCTTTGGATTACCCCATACAAAAACCCCGCTTCGTGCGGGGTTTTTTATTGACATCCGGACACCGAATATGATTTTCTATAATCCAACAATCTGACAAGTCCTTGCATGAACAAATCTTCTGCCATTCTATCTTTGCAAAACGCTGTACGCGCCTTACCGGAAACAAAAGCCGAATTGCATATGGAACAATTACTGCCCACAGCGATTGCCGCGCTGCCTGATTTTTTGGATACAGCAGAACCGATTGCTTTATTTGTCGGTTACGAACAGCCCTATGTGATGTGCTTATCCTATGCGATCAATGGCGGAAAATTCAGCAATGGCCGTCCTAAAAAATTACATGTCGCCTGTCATTATTTCTTCGGTGAAAATTATGACGACATCTATCTGCCGAATACAAATATCCAAAATCCGTACTACGGCAAAGAAGCGCATCAAGGCAATAATCTGTTCCATCCGCATGGCTGGGCAACCGCGTTTCATATCTTACAAGGACGCTACTATCAGAATGTCGGCTTAGCCGCACAAAGCGGCCTAGAACATCCACCGGAACGCACGCATCATATTTTGCAAGATTCCGACAATCCTGAAACAAATCACTATGCCTTCAACAATTCGTTGCTGTGGCATGAAGTGCTGCCGGCTGATAACAAACCCGTCAGCACCATAATGGTGTCCTACACACCGACCGATTGGGATCAAACCAGACCGGTTATTGAGAATATGAACGACAATCGCCGCCTTTATCCGCATTAACGCGAATTCATGGTGAGTTTATTCAAAGATCTGGCCAGCACGAAAAAAAACCTCGCCGTAACGAGGTCTTTTGACTATACGTAAGAGACGATAATGCTCTTATAATTCACTCAGGCCCAAACCTTCTTTTTCATCATCCTTGATCAGGACAGGCTGCCATTTGGTTGGCTGGGATAAGGTTGGGATGCGTTGGGCTCTGCGCCCCATATCCTGAAGACGTTGGTACAGCGCGCGATGCTGCATCGGGTTGGCGCTGGCGCTGTTCATGCGGATCTTTTTATCGACCAATTGTGCCTGGGCGAAATGGTAATGTTGCCAAACGGCTTGTTGTGAGTTCATCAGAAGATCTCCTCATCACATGGAAAATATGCTAAGATCCTAGCACACGTTTAAAAACCAGTCTGATTCAATCTATGGTGCAGCGCACTTATTCGATAGTGCAACGCAAAAGTCACGTTATATTAAAGCCAGAGGTTACGCATCTATGTCACTGATCCATAAAGCACTTATCGGCCCCTATCGCGGTATCGATCCACAGATCGATCCATCCGCCTATATCACCGAAACTGCCGTCATTCGGGGCGATGTGGTGATTGGCGCGCATACATCGATCTGGCATCATGTGCTGATCCGCGGCGATGTGAATACAATCCGCATCGGTTCCGGCACCAACATTCAAGACGGTACCGTCGTGCATGTATCACGTACACCAACCGGACAAACGGTGATCGGTGATAATATCACCATCGGCCACCAGGCGTTGATCCATGCCTGCGAATTGCAGAATGATTGTTTCATCGGCATGAAAGCCTGCGTCATGGATGGCGCCGTCGTTGAATCATTCGCCATGGTCGCAGCGGGATCGCTGGTCACACCGAACAAGATTGTACGCAGTGGTGAATTGTGGATGGGCAGCCCCGCACGTTTCGTGCGCAAGTTGACCGAAGACGATCTCAAACATATGCGTGAAAACGCCATTGAATACCGCATGGTTGCAAATAACTACACAGGCAAATCATAAGATGCAGGTTTCCATTCTCACGCTTTTCCCGGAGATGTTCCCGGGTGTCCTGGGCTCCAGCCTGACCGGCGATGCGCTGGAAAAAGGCCTGTGGAATCTCAACGCCATTAATATTCGCGATTTCGCCACTGATAAACACAAGACCGTCGATGACACGCCGTTCGGCGGCGGAGCCGGCATGCTGATGAAACCGGATGTGGTCGAAGCCGCCCTGCTCTCCATCCCGGCCCATCAGCGGGGCAAGTGCCTGTATATGAGCCCGCGCGGCCGCCCCCTGACCCATGCGATGGCGTTGGAACTGGCTGATTCTCCAGCCCTGACGATCCTCTGCGGACGCTATGAAGGGGTCGACCAACGGGTCCTGGATGCTTATGACTTCCAGGAAGTCAGTATCGGGGACTATGTCCTGACGGGCGGCGAGCTGCCGGCCATGGTCCTGCTGGACGCGGTTTTGCGTTTAAAACCAGGGGTTTTAGGCAATAAAGCCACCCATGACGAGGAAAGCTTTTATGACGGGCTGCTGGAGTACCCGCATTACACCAGACCCGCAAATTGGCTTGACAAACAAGGCCAAACGCACCATACTCCGGCCGTTCTGTTAAGTGGACATCACGCTGAAATCCGCCAATGGCGGCAAAATGAAGCCGAAGCCCTGACCGCTGAGCGCCGACCAGACCTCTGGGAAGCCTACAAACAGCGGAAAAACAACAAAATAACTGGACAAAGTTAACATAGTGATGGTAGACTTAGGGGATATTCATCCCTTTTCTGAGTCGCCGCTACTACAAACGGCTAAATTTACAGAGGTGCGCCATGCAAAACCCATTGATCGATCGCGTTGACCAAGCGCAACTCGCCAAATTGACCGAAGGTAAGACCTTCCCGACTTTCTCCTCGGGCGACACGTTGAAAGTCAACGTGAAAGTGTCCGAAGGTAACCGTGAACGTGTGCAGGCCTATGAAGGCGTTTGCATCGGCCGTTCCGGTACAGGCATCAATGCATCCTTCACTGTCCGCAAGATTTCTTACGGCGAAGGCGTTGAGCGTGTATTCCCACTCTATTCCAACCGTATCGACTCCATTGAAGTCGTTCGTAAAGGTAAAGTCCGTCGCGCCAAGCTGTACTATCTGCGTACACGTCAAGGCAAGTCCGCTCGTATCGTCGAGCGTACCACCGGTCGCGATGTTACAGGCCGTCCAGCCAAAAACGCTGTTGCCAAAGCCGCTTGATAAGTGCCTGCAACGTATTAAGTTTAAACCCGCCACTGGCGGGTTTTTTCTTGCCCGGGCTAAATAGCAAAAGGTGATGCCATGACGACCACGAAACGCTTCCTCTCCTTCCTCCCCTGGCTTTTCGGGATGGAGATTATCTCCATGATCATCGGTTACCTGGCCAGCCCGAACCACCAGAATGTCGCAACACAGGCCTGGTACACCAGCCTGCTCAAAGCACCGCTCAACCCGCCATCCTGGGTCTTCCCGGTGGTCTGGCCGATCCTGTATGGCTTGATCGCCTATGCGCTATGGCGTGTCTGGACAAAGACAGCCGGCCAGCGTCCGCGCAGCTATTTCCTGTTTGCACTGGGCCATATGATTTTAAACTGGGGCTGGTCATTCGTGTTCTTTGCCGACCAAAAAATTGATCTCGCCTTTATCTGGCTGCTGGCTGTCTTGTTCTCTGCCCTCGTCCTGGCTGTCTGGACAAAACGCTATGACCGCACATCCTATCTGTGCCTGGTGCCGTATGTACTGTGGCTGGTGTTCGCCGCTTATCTGAACGGTTATATCATCGCGGTGAATTGATAAGAGGCGCTGGCTTTTTCATCTCACGGTTCTGCTGCTGCGAGAAGACTCTTGATTCTATACGCATATCATTAACGGCCACAAAAGTTACATAGTCCGCTAACGATGTTTTTTCTTCCAGATGCGCCAGATAACCTATCGCTCTGATTTGTTTATCGCGCGATGCACCTTCAAACGAGTCCGTGTTTTTGAGTGTTTCGCTGACCTCATCAATATTTCTTTTAAACACGGGTATGCTGTTTTTAAAATGATGCGTATCGAACTCATAAAAACGCGTAAAGTTAGCCAGTATTTTTTTCTTCTCTTTCTGACTCAGACCTTTTCCGACACGATCCTGAAAAGATTTATAAGGACTCAACACATAAGCGGATCCATCCTTATCAGTTTTCAGGAGCGTGCTTCCACTTGGACCATGGATATAATTTCCTCCGCTGTTACCCGTATCATCAAAAATACGCCCATTATAAACGTGATGCAGTTTTTTCAAATCTTTCATACCGCTATGCAGCCCCATATCTAATATAGCGCTTGCCACGGTGCCGGAAAACGTAACGTCTTTCGGATTAGATAAAACCATGATTGCTGTAAGAGGCGGCAAGTTCAATTTTTTCTTGTGAATATCCAATAAAAGCTGATTGCCCTTACAACTATCAAGAATGAGATTCAAGGCATGGTCCTGTTCACTGGCCTTTTGAATCACGCCCTTTGCCAAATCGACTGACGTCGTATCTTTGTCTATGACACGTGTGCCATTGCTGGATATGCGCGTGACTTCATCGCCCAGATCTATGGTATGATATCCTTTATCCGATACGGATCCATGTGCCGTAATGTAAATAAGATCATCTGTTTTATTGTGGCCGATAGCAAATAATGCACTATCAATCTCAGGATTATCCTGCAGCTTCAGGTAATCATGTCCTGTCCCTACTCTTTTTACATCAAAACCCTGATGGTCCAGGTAAAACCCAAGGCGTGAAAAATGCGATTTCCATTTTTCCTGATAATCTTCTTCACTTCCATTGCTCATATCCGATATTAATATCAGTGCTGATGGCGCCGGTTGTTTCTGTGGTTTATTCGCGGAAGACCTCTCCACATCCTGCCCATTGGCCTGAAACAGCGAAAACGCTGTCGCCATGCCGGATAACAGGAATGTTTTTAAACCTTTATTCATTTTCATAATTGTATCTCATCTTTACAAACAAAGTGATAACACTTAGATAAGAGTACATATATTTAACAAGGCTGGTTCCAATGTTTGATTTTGCCCATATCCTGACCGCTGGTGGCATGACCAGCCTGATATCCCTGACCGCCCTTGAGGTTGTGCTGGGTATCGACAATGTCGTCTTTATCGCCCTTCTCGTCCAGCATTTGCCCGCAAAGCAGGCCCGCCAGGTCCGTGCCATCGGTCTGAGCGCCGCCCTGATCCTGCGTATCCTGCTGCTGTTCACGATTTCCTGGATGCTGAAACTGACCGAACCGCTGGTCAGCGTCTTCGGCAATGATTTCTCCGGCCGCGACCTGTTGATGATCGTTGGTGGTCTCTTCCTGATCTATAAAGCCGTAACCTCGATGCGCGACATGTTCACCGATGAAACAGAGCATGAGCTGAAAGGCAAGAAGGCCAGCTATACCAGCACAATCGTCCAGATCATGTTCATCGATCTGGTTCTGTCCTTTGACAGTGTCATCACCGCGATTGGTTTGACTCAGAATTTACCGATCATCATCATTGCCATCATGATCGCCATCGTGACCATGATCCTGGCCACGGGCAAGGTTGCTGAATTCATCAAGCAATACCCGTCGATCAAAACCCTGGCGATCAGCTTCATCCTGCTGGTCGGTGTGTTGCTGATCGGTGATGGTGCCGGTTACCACATCCCGCGCCCATACATCTATTTCGCCATGGCGTTTGCCGCCGGTACCGAGGTCATGAACATCATGACCGGCACCCGCCGCGAACAGGACCCGAAAGGTCTCCCCGCCAAGCCGAAAAAAGCGAAAAAGGCGAAATAAAGAACCAACAAAAAACCGGGCTAAGCCCGGTTTTTTTTATCTCTCTTAAATCGCCACCTGTCTGGCAATCTCCAGCACACGGTTATGTGGCAGGTGATAGAAGTTCGTGGCCCCGGCTCCGTTGCGGGACATGACCGCAAAGAGTTTCTCGCGCCAATAGGCCATGCCCACCTTGTTGTTGGTGGCGATGATTACTTCACGGCCCAGAATATAGGATAATTCACGCAGATCGACTTTGACGCCATGCTGATCCAGTGCGGATAAGGCTTTTGGAATATTCGGTTCCTGCATAAAGCCGTAAGACACTTCGACATGGTGAATGCCGATACCGACCTCTTTGACATGGATACGTTCATGATCCGGCACGCGCGGGACGTCCAGCGTATTGACCTGGATCAGCAGAACCGTTTCATGCAGGACTTTGTTGTGTTTCACATTCAACGCCAAGGCATAAGGCACATGGCTGATATCACGCGACATATAAGCCGCCTGGCCCGGGATACGCCGTACATCGTGTTTATCCAGATTATTGATAAAGTGCGAAATACGCTCACCTTGCTGGCCACGGCGCTTATGGGTCAGCGCCTGGCCATCACGCCAGGTAATCATCAGCGTAAAGATACCGGCCCCCAGCATCAACGGCAGCCACCCGCCATCTTTGACCTTCAGCAGGTTCGCACCAAAGAAGGCTGCATCAATGATAAACAGGAAACCGAACAGCGGCACGACTTTCCACCAGGACCATTTCCATTTATAACGTGCCACAATCGATAACAAACAGGTCGTGATCAGGATCGTCCCCGTCACCGCAATACCATAGGCCGCCGCCAGATTACTGGATGTTTTGAAGACCAGAATCAAAATCGCCACACCGATAAAGAGCAGCAT